>JANNXV010000330.1:0-12122 GCA_031409815.1 Bacteroidota bacterium | reverse complement strand
TATTTAACTGCATTGCCTCCTTAATGTAGGCCAACATTATCTTATCTGTAGGCAAATCTTTTAAAGAAGTAATCCTTCCAAGATGCCCCATAGCTTCATTTGCATTAAACAATCGATGTTTGTCTTTCATCAAGCTTGCTTTCCAAAAGCCAAATGCGCAGTGGTTTTTAAACGCTGCCATGCTACACATCATCTCACCTTTAAAATCAAAGTGAGGAAATCCCCATTTTATTTTCTCTTCAACCAGAGGGCATGCTACATGAACCAAATCGCGTAGATGCGTTAAAATTGGTTTTGCAAAATCTGCTGACTTATCAATGTAGAGATCGATTACATTTATTTTTCTGGCCATGCATTTAAAGTTTAAAGCAAAAATAATTTTTGTTTGATTATGTTTACATCATAAGTATTCTCAAACCTTTAATGAATCGAATTGAAAAAATCTGGCTGCTGAATGCAGTACTCTTTCTACTTGTCTTTTTTTGTATCTCCTATTTCAACCGTTTTGCGGAAGACGATTTT
The DNA here is from genome assembly GCA_031409815.1 of Bacteroidota bacterium. Classification (GTDB taxonomy): domain Bacteria; phylum Bacteroidota; class Bacteroidia; order AKYH767-A; family OLB10; genus JANLUX01. The sequence goes on along the minus strand of JANNXV010000330.1, from coordinate 11,600 downwards.
TTATTTCTTGAAACAGTAAAACAAAAAGGCATTTGGCAGGCTACACTTGCACATTATCATTCGTGGAACACACGTTGGTTTGCAATAGCATGGGTAAACACTTGGTATTGGCTTATTGAAAAAGGCATTCCGATTTTTGTATTTAATTGGCTTAGCTTATTGATAATGATTTTGGGTTTTTACCGCTTGCTCAGCAGAGTTGGATTGTTCACCAGCAGTTTGCAATTGAGAACAATTTTATTCAGCATGGTTTTTTCGACTTGCTTTTTCCTCAGCACATTTAACATTTCTGATTCATGGTTCTGGATTAATTCATCAACTATGTATTTGTGGAACATTGGCCTTTTCTGTTTTGGATTAAGCGTGTTAATGAAACAGGAAAAATTGAGCCTAAGCGACTATATTCTTGTGATCGTTAGCGGCTTGTATGTTGGAGGTGCGAGTGAACCGTTTTTAATAACTTTACTTTTAGTAATTCCCTTTTCAAGTGTCCTCACTAACCAGTTAGCGCTCAAACAACTTTTCCGTTCAAGAATTGTAATTGCAGTATTTTGGTTCTCAATTCTCATTGCATTTCTAATTGCATTAAATGGTACTGGTCATGGAGCCAGAAGCAATGTACTCCCACAAACTTCACTCCTTTCAGCCCTAGGAAAAAGTTGCTATTTCACAATTAAGATTCTGTTGTGGCATTTCCCTGTTCACATTATCCCTTTGATTCTATTCAGTGTTCCATGGTACTATTTAGGTTATATAAATAAGTCGAATACTATATCAAGCAAACTTGTTCCTCTCTATTTAAAAGGAATTTTAGCTATCATCATTCTTACCTACATTAATACATTCCCAATTGTTTATTTAATGGGAGATTATGGACCTTCACGTGCATGGACGCCCATCTCTTTTTATAGCTGCATTATCACTGCCTTTCTTTTTTACCGAACCGGTGAGCAACTGAAATTAAAATATTTCAGTGCAGTAAAAGTTTTTGAAATAACAGGAATTATTGCTTTTGTGTTTTTAATAACAACTGGAATTTATTATTCAAAAACAGCAAGCCGTTATTCAAAAGCATACGATGATAAAAAGCCATTTAATGAACTTCCGGCAAGCGGGTGGATTCACTCAGCAAAAGCTAGAAGTACTTCTCCAAATTAAAATTTTACACCACTCGCAACAAAACGACTTACATCTCCACCATTACGTATAATATCACGAACAATGGTTGATGAAACAGGCGCATACTCTGGTGAAGAAAGTATAAAAACGGTTTCAATCTTTGCATCCATCAAAGTATTCATTTGAGCGATTGCCTTTTCAAACTGAAAATCGGTTGACGTTCTCAAGCCCCGTAAAATAAATTGCGCTCCCACTTTTTTGGCAAACTCAACTGTTAACCCATTATATGATTGCACGTCAATAGTTGGTTTATCTTTCAATGAATCTTTGATCCACTGCATCCTTTGTTCAATGGTAAACATGGTTTGCTTGGCAGCATTGTGCCCAACACCAATCACAATTTTATCAAATAGATTTAACGAACGATGAATGATATCTTCATGACCAATAGTGAACGGGTCGAATGAGCCTGGAAAGAGTGCGATGCGTTGCAAAGTGATTTAGATTTCGAATTTCAAATTTAGCTATTTGTTCAATTAGAGCAATTTACCTGTTTCAGATTTTAAAGAAACTAAATGACACATTACTATATTTTCTTTTTTCCTTAAAATTTCCTAAGGTTGAATAATCTTTAGCAGACTCATGTTCAAACACAAACATGCCATTTTTGTTCAACAAGTTCTTTTCGAAAATTATCTTATGCAGATTAACCATTATGTCTAAATCAAAAGGAGGGTCAGCAAAAATTATGTCGAATGATTGATTCGAATTATCAAGGTATTGCAATGCATCGCTCTGCCGTGCATAGGCTTGATGTGCCTTAAGCGATTCCAATGTTTTCTGAATAAAATTTACACACTTCGCATTTTTATCTACCGCAACTAAATTTTTGCAACCTCTCGACACAAACTCATAACTAATATTTCCGGTGCCTGCAAAAAGGTCGAGTACACTTAGCGTGGAGAAATTATAATTTGAATTAAGAATATTAAACAATCCGGTTTTTGCAAAATCTGTTGTTGGGCGAACAGGCAAATCTGCCGGGGCATTAATAAATTTAGCCCTGAAAGTTCCACTTATGATACGCACAGCGGCTGGTTAAATAACGAATAATGTGAATGAGGTGCTAACTGATCAAAACCATAACTGAACTCATTACTATCAGGACGTGTTGCATAACTAATGTTGCGGATGTATTTGCTAGTGATAAAATAAGTAGGTGATGTTTTATCCACTTCTCCTGCAAATTTCAAGCTAACATTTTCGGGATTGAGACCAAGTTGCTCAAAAGTGAATAATATGAAATAAATAAAATCTTCGCTGGTTTGATAATGGAAAGAGTTAAAGAAAATTAATCGGTTTGTCTCCGTTACCACAATATCGTAATCGTGCATACGCACATTAACAGTAACAATTTTCTCAGTATTGTTCTTGTTTTTCAAAAGTTGACTTTCAATTAAAGCAGTTGCTCCAAAAAACAATTTAGCGCCATCAAACCAGTCACCTATAGCAGCAAGAATAGGTCTGTCTAGAGCATAAATAATATGTGTTTCAGCATACTTTAATTGATCCGAAAAAACCACTTCTTCTTCATTAATTGAACAAGTTAATGCTAGTATATCACGTTCTAATTCCTTCTGATAAAAATGAGAAGGAATCAACGCAAACTTAGAAGAATTGACAGCGATACAAACCGAACTGTAATTATTCTTCTCAAGCAATGAATCAGATTCACGGATGTTTTGAAGTTGCTCCAATTTACTTTCAATTGTATCAGGATTAGCAAAACGATACTCTGTTAAAGCAACAAATTTATTTTTTTCCTTATCAAGCAATGCATATGCAAAATGATCGCTATTTATTGAAATAAAAAGTTGAGTCTGCTCACCCACGCCATTCATTAGTGATTCATCAACAATGTTTGTTCTTTTATTTATTTCTATTGTATTGGACATTAATAATTTTAGATTTTAGATTATAAATTTTGATTTACTTTTTTCCCGACTTATCCCAATTACCCTATTTACCTTAATTTCCTAAATCACACAATTACCTCACTCCCCTCCATCAATCCATCTTTCATATGCAAAATACGGTCGCTCATTTGGGCAAGTTCGTTGTTATGCGTTACGATGATAAAGGTCTGATTAAATTCCTTTCTCAGTTTAAAGAATAGCTCGTGCAATTCGCGTGCATTGTTCGAATCTAAATTACCCGAAGGTTCATCAGCAAGGATCAAATCAGGGTTGTTCATAAGGGCACGAGCCACTGCAACACGTTGCTGTTCGCCTCCGCTTAATGTAGAAGGTTTGTGCTCAAGACGTGCTGACATTCCCAGATAATCAAGCAATTGGGTAGCGCGCTCATTTGCCTGTTTTTTTGAAACACCGGCAATCAAAGCAGGAATGCAAACATTTTCTATCGCAGTAAACTCTGGCAATAGCTGGTGGAACTGAAATATGAAACCCAAATGCTTGTTTCGGAATGCAGCCAGCGATTTGCTGTTTAGTGGCTGAATTGCGGTGCCACTGATGTTCACTGTTCCGCTATCGGCTTTATCCAATGTGCCAATGATATGAAGCAAGGTGCTTTTACCCGCACCGCTTGCGCCCACAATGGAAACCACTTCACCCTTTTCTATGTCGAGGTCGATGCCTTTGAGGACCTGAAGGGAGTTGTATGATTTCTTAATTCCGCGGACTGAAACGTGCATGCCGCAAATATAGGAGGTAGTAAGGAATGAAGAATTAAGAATGTAGCCTTAAGGAGGCAATCTGTGTGTGAATAACCCCGAATTCAAAGGAGTTGAATTTGACTCCTTTCTTATTCAGGAATTGAAAAACCCAAGCAAAATTATCTCGGTAAGTGGTGCGCGAATTTTTCTGATTTACTTTGTATTGTTGCGTGGTTGGTGATAGTTCGCTTAAACATCAACCACGCGTAAAGAAGACATGTGAGTACTAAAGACTAAGATTTATTTCGCATCTTTACTTTATCAATTAAGAAACCAGCTTGAAAAAATATTTTTTGCTTACGCTGATAAGTTTGACAGGAAGATATGCTGTTGCTCAAACAAATGTTTATCATCCTTTTCCGGATAGTGGGGCTGTTTGGATGATGCAATTCACTCAATGGTGCGAGTTAGCTCCTTCTTTTCCTTATCCTCACTTTAATTACGATTATCAATATTCTTTAAATGGAGATACCATTATTAATGGAACGAAATATACAAAGGTCTTTCGGGAAAATTTATTCACTAATTGCATTTTTGTTTCTCCTCCTAATAATTATACATGCACTGCTCCAACCTATTATTCAAGTTATTGGTTAGCGTATAGAAATGATACTATCACAAAAAAGGTTTGGGCTATTAATTCAGGCCCTGAATTTCTTCTCTATGACTTTAGCTTAAATATTGGAGATACTATGAAAGGTACGAATTGCGAGGCAGTAATCATTGGTATAGATTCCATATTGATAGGAACTGATTATCGAAAAAAATTTGTGGTAGATGTTGGACTCGTGAATGGCTGCTGGATAATTGAAGGTATAGGCAATGTAGGAAACCAATCTGGAGGTTCGATGTCGGGTCCTTTTGGGGAAGGATGTTGTTCAGTCTGTGTATGCAATGTTGCTTGGAATTTTAATTGCTTTATTCAGTCAGGCATTTCATTATATCCTGATACTTCAACATGCCAGGCAATCAATGGAATTAACGCTTTGACTCCTCTAAGAGTGCCCACCACGATTTATCCTAATCCCTGTAAAGGTATTTTTACAATATCGTATCATTCATCATCTCAGCAAGTGACTTTGCATTTAACTGATGTAACTGGTAAAATAGTTTTTACGCAGAGGTTGAATAATATGCAAAGCGCAGAGCAAATAAATGCAATGGGTTTGAGCGATGGGTTTTATTTGTATGAGCTGGTGAGTGATGATAAAGTTTTGAGTACAGGAAAAATTATTTTAATGAAATAACAAGAAACCAATTTAACTGCCATTGTTGGAGCTTTGGGAATGAAACGCGGAAAGTTGATATTAGCCCCGATTGAAATGAAAAGCCCGCCTTGGGCAGAATAAAGAGTACCTTTTACTTACCTTTGTAAAACTAAATTTTAGCGGTATGGAATATTTGTTAATCAGTTTGAATGATAAATCCGAAACCACACTTTATCAATCTCTTTAAAAAGATGAATAAGAAAGCTGACCGCCTTACTGCCCGACAAATTGAGGATATTGGTTTGATTGCTGCAATGAAGCAAAGCGAAAATTCAGGAGAAGGCAAATTAAGCAATGTGTTAAAGCATCTTGACAGTATGATTGCAAGTAGTATTTAATACATTTGTAAAAACAGAATATTTCTAAAAACAATAAAGCATGACACTTCAATTCATTCATGATAATAAAGGTAACACAACCGGAGTATTTATTCCCATAGAAGAATGGCAATCGCTAAAATCGAAATATAGCGATTTACAAAAGGAGGAGGCAGAAAATCTTTCGCAACTTTCGGATTGGCAAAAGCAAATCATTGATGAAAGATTGAATGATTATTATAATAACAAGGACAAGGTTGAGGACTTTGATAAAACAATTGATGATATTGAAAAAAGTTTATGAGTTACAAGTTCATTAACAGACCGGCTGTTAAAACTGATGTCATATCCATTGTCAATTATTACAATTCAATTTCACCTGCGCTTGCAAGACAGTTTTTATTTCGCCTGCGAGAAGCCAAATCATATATTGTTAAATCTCCATTTGGTTTTCAGGTTAAATACAATAAAACCAGAACACTTTTACTAAAACAATTTCCCTATCATATTCATTATTTCATTGACCAGGAAAACAATCTCATTGTAATCCTTGCCATTATTCATGCATATAAGAATCCGGTTGATTACACAACAAGATAAACATGTACTCGATCAGCTATAAAATTATCTTTGCTGCCCAAACATTTCTATGAGTTTTACGCTTATTACAGAGCTTCCTTTATGGTTTAGTTTATTGTGCCTGTTGCTGGGTGCGTTTTATGCATGGCTGTTTTATCACAGAGAAAACCATTTTGAGGAGGTACCTGTGTGGCAAAAGCGGTTAATGGCTGCTTGCCGTTTTATGTTGGTGAGTGTGCTTGCGTTTTTGTTGCTGAGTCCGATGGTTCGAAGCATTACACGCGAGGTGGAGAAGCCGGTAATTATTATTGCCCAAGACAACTCTGCCTCGGTGATTAATAATAGGGATTCGGCTGATTTCAAAACAAAGTATTCGGCTGATTTACAGAAATTAATTAATGAACTAGGTACTAATTACGAGGTGCGTACTTATTCTTTTGGCGACAAGGTGAATGATCAAATCGATTTCGATTTTAAGGATAAACAAACAAATTTCAGTGCGTTGTTTGATGAATTGAATGTGCAGTTTGCCAACCGCAATGTGGGTGCAATGGTGATTGCAAGTGATGGTTTATATAACGAGGGAAGTAACCCGGTTTATGGCCCTTCGGGCTTGAAGGTGCCTGTTTATACAATTGCATTGGGCGACACAAATGTGCATAAAGATTTGGTTTTGTCATCTATCAAACATAATCGTATTGCGTTTTTAGGGAATGCGTTTCCGCTGGATGTGGTGGTGGATGCGTACCAATGTCCGGGTGAGAAAACTACGTTGACTGTGTTGGAAGATTCTACATTGATGTTCACCCGCAATATGGAGGTGGCAGGTAACAAGTTTCATACTTCGGTGCCTGTGTTGCTTGACGCTAAGAAAAAAGGAATTCATCATTACACGGTTCGTTTATCGAGGTTGAGTGATGAGGTGACGTATGCAAACAACGAACAAGAATTATTTATTGAAGTAGTGGAGAACAAGCAAAAGATTTTGGTTTTAACCAGTGCTCCACATCCTGATATTGCTGCGCTAAAAAGTGCGATTGAAACAAGTCCGAATTACGAACTGAAAGTTCTTAACATAAAAGATTTTGACGGACGGTTGAGTGATTACAATTTGGTGATCATGTACCAGTTACCTTCACAATCGAATGCATCAATATCAATTCTTGAAAACTTAAAGAAGAGTGAAATTTCAACCTGGTTTTTGCTGGGTGCAGCATCACAAATAAATTCGTTTAACAATGCAGGCGCAGGTATTGAGATTCAAAATGCTCAGAATAAATTAAATGAAGCACAAGCTGTTGCTGCTACTGATTTTTCACTATTTAACTTAAGTGATGAATTGAAACATGCAATTGGTTCATACGCTCCGTTGATGTCACCTTTTGGTGTTTATCAGTCGCGATCTAATATTTACACATTGCTTACCCAGCGAATAGGAATTGTAAATACACAGCAGCCCCTATTGTATTTTATGCAGGATGGTAATCGCAAGATTGGTGTATTATGTGGAGAAGGATTATGGAAATGGAGATTGAATGATTTTAAAGAAAACAATACTAATGCCTTAAGCAACGAACTAATAACTCGCATTGTTCAATACCTTTCTGTAAAAGAAAACCGTTCTCCATTTCGTTTGAATGCAAAAACAAATTTTCGTGAAAACGAACCATTGGTATTTGATGCAGAGTTGTATAATGAAAGTGATCAGTTGGTGAATGAACCTGAGGTGCGAATGACAATTAACAACTCTTCAGGTAAACAATTTCCATTTACTTTCAGCAGAACAGATAAAGCATATACTTTAAATGCAGGATTATTTCCAGTGGGTCAGTATAAATTTAAAGCGGAAGCAAAACTGGGCGATAAACTCTATGCGCAAAATGGCGAGTTCAGTGTGAGTGCGTTGCAATTGGAAACGAGCAATACAGTTGCTGATCATCAGTTGTTGTATTCCTTATCAAGCCGTACAGGTGGTCAACTTTTTTATCCGGATCAAATAGATCAGCTTTTAAAATCAATTCAGGCAAGAGAAGATGTGAAACCTGTTTCGTATCAGCACAAAAAATTAAAAGACCTTGTTACAATGCCGCTTGTATTTGTACTTATACTTTTATTGGTGAGTATTGAATGGTTTTTGAGAAAAAGAAATGGTTCCTATTAACAAATCCTTTTGTCAAGCTGAGGTACGAAGCTTCTCTACAGTTGTGTCTAGAGATACTTCGTACCTCAGTATGACAAAATCCTATCAATAAGTTTATCTCAAAAAAATGATCTTCATAATTTGCTTCATCCTTTTATTTGAATATACACTCGAACGCTATCTCGATTATCTCAATAAGAAAAATTACAGCGTTGACTTACCGGAAGAGTTAGTAGGAATTTATGATGAGGAACGTTATCGTAAATCGCAGGAGTATGAACGGGCAAATGATAAATTCTCTTTTTTTACTAGTACATTTTCATTAGTGCTGATGTTGTTACTCTTGTTTTCGGGAAGTTTTGCTTTGCTCGAGAAATGGGCGATTTGTAAAACACACGATTTAGTTTGGAGCACGTTATTATTTTTTGGAGTGCTGGGATTGCTTGCTGATATTATTCAAACTCCATTCTCTTTGTACAAACTATTTGTGATTGAAGATAATTTTGGTTTCAATCGCATTACACTCAAAACATTTTTTCTGGATAAACTGAAAGGCTATTTATTAGGAGGATTGATTGGCGGAAGTTTGCTTGCCATGTTTGTTTTGTTTTATCAACTCACCGGTCCAAACTTTTGGCTTTACACCTGGGTGGCGATGAGTTTATTTACCATGATTATGGTGATGTTTTATGCTTCGTGGATATTGCCTTTGTTTAACAAGCTCACTCCCCTACCCGATGGCTCGTTGCGCGCAAAGATCGAATCGTATTGCAAGAAGGTTTCTTTTAAACTGGATAATTTATTTGTGATGGATGGCTCCAAACGTTCTGCCAAAGCAAATGCTTTTTTCAGTGGATTGGGTGCAAAGAAAAAAATTGTGTTGTACGACACCTTAATTGAAAAACACACCGAAGAAGAATTGGTAGCTGTGTTAGCACACGAGGTTGGACATTATAAAAAGAAACACACACGTTTAACATTGGTGCTTTCTGTTTTACAAACCGGCTTTATGTTATTCCTGCTTTCAAAATTTATTGACTCACCGAAACTTTCACAGGCATTAGGTGGTGAAGGAACTTCTTTTGTTTTAGGATTGCTTGCTTTCGGAATGTTATACAGTCCTGTTAGTATGTTGCTCGGTATCGGAATGAATTTGCTTTCGCGGAAGAATGAATATGAAGCAGATCATTATGCAGCGACTACTTATGAAACTGAACCGATGCAATCTGCATTAAAAAAATTATCCGTTGACAATCTCAGCAATCTTCGCCCGCATCCTTTATATGTTTTCTTTCATTACTCACATCCTACTTTATTACAGAGACTGGAGGCGTTGAAGAGAAATAAAAATTAATAGTTAACATTTAATGTAATGGTATCATTGGGAATGGGAATAAAATGATACAAAAGAGTAGAATCAATATTGTTTTTTCTAAATGTAAAAGCAGCAGCATAATTATAATTTCCAAACCATTTGCAATCACAATCTACACACCAAATAAAAGAAGAGTCAATATTTGCTCCTATTAATTGATATGCGTATTGCAGGTTTTGGCAATAAGTATCAATTGTTATTAAATCAATCAGATTAAAAGGATTAATATTTTTCACATGTAGTTTAACATAACTTTCTGCATACATAAAAATAGTGGTTTCAAAATTTTTCTTCCCTCTCGTTACTGAAACCTGATTGTTGTGTGTATCAAAATACTTTTCTTTATAAGCTTCCGCGTAGTACATGTAATCTTTATCTGCATTGCTTGAATTGTAATCAACTTTTCCTTCGTTATCAGTATATAAAGTTTCAACTATACTGGAGCCAATACCTGAACCCGATCTGCCTCTGGTGATAATAACCCTTGCATTGGCAATGGGTGTTCCTGTTTTGTATTCCTTTACAAAGATAGTTGCATCAATATGGTCTTGCGGAACTTTTTTACAGGATAGGAGACATGCTAAAATTACTAACGTACAAAATAAAAAGTGTTGTTTCATTATTGGTAAAGGTAGGTATTGCTAAATATTCAGCTTTATCAAAGTTTACGTATCACATTCACTTCCTCATCCAACCCTTTTCCCTCTGCAATATGCAAAGCCAATTGATCTGCATAATAAGGAGCCATCATCACACCTTTTGTTCCAAGCCCATTAAAAATTCCTAATTGCTTTTGTTTCGGATGAAATCCAAGAAATGGCCTTCGGTCTTTTGTGGTTGGTCGTATTGCTGCTTCGTGATTTACAATTTCAAAATCGGCATGAATCATTTTCTTTAATGATTGTTGTAAATGTTCACTTGCTTCGTTGGTTATTTGCGCGGTTAAATCTTTCCAGTTAAAGGTAGAACCTACTTTAAAAAGATTTTCTCCCAACGGTAAAACAAAAACACCTTGGTTTAAAATATAGTTCGATTGCAAATCTTTGCAGTGTATCGTAAGCACTTCTCCTTTTGCAGGAATGAATGGCAGATTACTAAAAAAATGTTGCGTTAAAGAAGAGTAGCCATCACAGAAAATCAATTGTTCACATTCATATTCTTTCAATCGCACAACTTCATCCTCAAAAACAATTTCACTGGGTTCTATCTTTCCTTCAACGTAAGCATTTTGTTCCTGCAAAAACTTTTTCATTGCACTAATAAAAGCATTTACATTTAACCAACCTGACTGCTTTAATACTACTCCGCCTATTGGAGCGTGAACAGTTTCTGCAATTTCTTCAGCATTTAAAATCCGGTCAATATAATTTACAATATCCTCTTCCGCACTTCTTGCCATCCACTCGTTGCGGTGCTGAACAGAAGTAAATATTTCAAGTATCGGAACTTCATGAAAAAAATTTGCATTCAATGCTGTCTCTATTTCGCGATAACAAATCGAAGCAAAAGGAATTAAATTATCCGCTTTCCATGTTTTAACCAATCTTCTTCCTGTAATCGGATGAATGATGCCCGCTGCAACACGTGATGAGGAATGAAGAAAACCATCATCTACCACTAATACTTTTTTACCTTGCTTTATCAGAAACCACGCTAGCAATGAACCGGCTATGCCTTGGCCAACAATAATTGTCATAGGTTTATGGTTAATGGTTTATTATTATCAACTTAAGATTAGAAAAAAAAGAAGTGCAGATATAGAACAACTATAAACTATAAACCATAAAACACCTAAGGCCTCTGCCCTTTATAAGAAACAACAGCTAATTTATTACCAAGCGGACTAAAAGCCATGCGATAAAAATCTCCGATAATTTTAGAATAGTCAGCTAGCTGAGTCCATTTAGGATTCGTATCGTTTTTTGTGTCCCACATAAAAATTTTTCCTTTTTCGGCTGCCAAAATTTTTCCGTCAAATGTCCAGCAGTAATCTTCTACACCTTTTAAGGTTTCGCAGATCTCCGTTTTCTCTTCTGTTTCAACATCGTATTTAAAAAGTGTCCATACG
>JANNXV010000329.1:0-29250 GCA_031409815.1 Bacteroidota bacterium | reverse complement strand
TTAACGAACGTGGTGGCCATGCATTAGTACCTGCTCTAAAGCAACAGCCTCAAAAATTTAAGTCAATACAATTTGTTTTTGAAGAGGTGTTGAGACATGAGGTTTTGGTTTCGAACGAGATTAACGGAATGGTGGAAATTTGTTTGAAAGAAAAGGATTACACCACCCACAATTTTTTGCAATGGTATGTTGCAGAACAAATTGAAGAGGAGGCTTTAGCACGCAAAATTCTCGATAAGCTAAAACTTATTGGAGATGATAAAGGTGGAATGTATTTGTTTGACCGCGATTTGCCAGCCATAAGCGTTGTAGGTGCCAATGGCGGACATGGTAAATAATAGAACCTTATAATGTTTGGCAGATTTGTGATGCGCGGTATTTTTAGCACAAATGTTGATGCGGAGAACTGAACTTTCTGTAACCACAAAACTTTATGCGCTGCACCAAACCCCGCTTATTGTTGTTTGATGTTTGCGGCTGTGTTACTCCCATTACGAAGGTCTTTACTAAAAAATCTGTAGTAAAGATTATTGAAGATACTATTCATTTTTGTTTTGTTATCAGGTTTGATGCTAATTATTCGTTTTCGAGTTACGGTAGGTTTCAATATAAATCCTATAAAAAATAAAAATGCAAGCCGCGGTTATTAAAACTATTCCAAGCTGATTATGATATGCTGGATGTTCAGGTGGTTGTAACTTATTCGAAAAAGTTTTAACTATGAAGCTACTGATATTAAGTAAATAAAGTATTATGACAAAATATAGGAGCTTACTTAGACTTTTATAGTTCCAAAGAAAGAATGGGATTAAAATAATAGATGCAAAAGTAATGACTCCATGAAGTGTTCCACCGATATCTAAAGGTCCATCAAAACTAATTGATTCGCCATGGCTTCTGAAACGAAGAATGACAAATAATAAATGAATTAAGTGATTGCATGTAAAGTAGGTTAATAAATTCAGAAAAGTTTCTTTTTTCTTTTCATCACCATAAATATTTTTTAAACCATTATAACCAACCATTAATAAAGTGATGAGAATAATAACTGATGATACTCTCCCTGCTAAACGTGCACATTTGTCAAAAATAAATTCTGGTTCTATTCCCAAAAAACTGTTTTTATCTAATGTTGCTGTCCAAGATGCCCACAAGTAAATTGATACTTCTATGCAACAAATAAGAACAATCAAAAGTGGTATTCTTTTTTTCGTCAGCATAAGTAGTTTCGATTGATTTTTTCTTACTAACGAATTTATTCACCTTTTATTTCGTGTAGACAGTTTCAATTTAGATGTATCGCCAAAGCATGACCTCTAACTGTAAATTAACCTGTTGTTGCAAAAGTTGGTTGAGCGTGGGTGTTTTTTTAAAGAAAACGCGCTACAAGCGCTTGGAGTGGAAAATCCAAACCAGCGCTTTTTTTAACTATTACGGTAGCTGCCAAAATTCTGCATGGCTAACAATTTTTACTTAAAGGTGGTATATAAGCCAATAAGGATGGCTTATTTGTAGTTTTTAAGCTCTTATTATTGTAGCCAATAAGTAATCAGTTCCTTAATTCATATTAACGACCTTGGACGCCATTTAAAATGAGAGCTGTCAGCCAATAACCAAATGTTTAGCGCCTAATTGACTTTCAGCGAGTTTTCAATCGGCCATTGGATTTGAAAAATACATTTCGGCACTCGTTTGGCGCCTAGTTTGTTAATACTTTTCGGGCCGTTTCAATTATTCTTATTACTGTTTCTATTACATTTGCGCTCTCATTTTTAAAATGATGCAGAGAATCAAGCAATTAACAAATACTTCATTACTAATCACCTCATTTTTTATAGCGGTTTTAATTGGTTTTGTAAATAATGTCCAGGCTCAGGATAGCACCCAAGCCACCATCGAAAGTCATGAAAGTGAACACCATAGCACTGAGGCTCATGGTGATAAAAAGGTAGATGCGGGCAAGCTCATTATGGAGCATATTATGGATTCTCATGATTGGCATCTGTTTGGTCACACTTCTATTCCACTTCCTGTAATACTTTATAATTCAGAGCGCGGCCTTACCATGTTTATGAGCAATAAATTGCATCATGGACAAATGGCATACAAAGGTTACATAATGGAAGAGGGGCACGCAGTAGCAGTTAATGAGCTTGAGACCATGCCTGAGCATGAAGCAACCGTTAACGAAGAACTTACAGCAAAAACATACGACATTAGCATTAGCAAGAATGTGGCTGCCATGCTTGTTAGTATGCTAATCATGTTTGTAATCTTTAATAGCATTGCAAAAGCCTACACCAACAAAAGAAAAGGTTTAGCACCAAGAGGATTGCAAAATGCATTAGAACCAATCATACTATTTATTCGCGATGATATTGCCAAAGCAAGTATTGGAGAAAAGAAATATGCTAAATACATGCCTTTTCTGCTCACCATTTTCTTTTTTATATTGATTAATAATTTGCTGGGTTTAATACCCATTATGCCTGGTGGAGCAAATGTTACCGGAAATATTGCCATCGCATTAGTGTTAGCCACCATGACATTTATTATCTCTTGTGTGAGTGCCAACAAAGCATATTGGATGCACGTCATTGCCATGCCTGGAGTGCCCAAGCCAATATTATTATTACTTACGCCCATCGAAATACTTGGTGTATTCCTACGTCCCTTCGTATTGATGATTCGACTCTTCGCAAATATTACTGCGGGTCACATCATCATATTGTCTTTCTTCTGTCTCATTTTTATTTTTGGAGAAATGAGTCCAGGGTTAGGCTATGGAGTAAGCGTAATGTCATTACTATTTACCATATTTATGTCAGCCTTAGAATTGCTGGTTGCGTTTCTTCAGGCATATGTATTTACACTTCTTTCGGCAGTATATTTCGGTATGGCAACAGCCGAAGAAGAACATCATTAAATCAAATTCATTAATTCACTTAAATAAATTAAATTATGTTATCAACTATCTTATTAGATGCTGCTGTATCAGGAGCAAACGTTGGAATCGGTTATGGTTTAGCAGGAGTAGGTGCCGGACTTGCAGCACTTGGTGCTGGTGTAGGTATTGGTCGTATCGGTGGCTCTGCATTAGAGTCAATGGCGCGTCAACCTGAAATGTCAGGCGATATCCGCTCAACCATGATTCTTGCTGCTGCTCTTGTTGAAGGTGCTGCCTTCTTCGCAATGGTAATCGGCTTGTTAGTAATCTTTACAAAGTAAGATTTACCAACACAAAAATTAAACTGTATTGCAACGATTGGTTGCAATGCAGTTTTTAAAAAATCAATGTGTAAGATTCAAAGTTATTAAACCCCAAATCATAAGCATTGAACTTAGAATTTAAAACAATAAACAATAAATAATAAACCCGCTATGGAATTAGTAAAACCCGAATTCGGTCTCATATTTTGGATGACTGTGTCATTCCTAATCGTATTGTTTCTATTAAAGAAATTTGCATGGAAACCTATTCTTTCCTCGTTGGCAGAAAGAGAAACATCTATTGAAGATGCTTTAAATTCAGCTAAAAAAGCAAGAGATGAAGTAGCCAATATGAAAGCCGATAACGAGCGTATATTACAAGATGCACGCAACGAGCGCGACCAATTATTAAAGTTGGCTCGCGAAACCAAAGATCAAATCGTTAACGATGCCCGCACCAAAGCGCAGTCAGAGGCTGACAGAATAATTACTACAGCTCGCGAAACCATCAACAACGAAAAGATTGCTGCTGTTAACGAATTCAAAAATCAAGTTGCAACCTTGTCTATTGAAATTGCAGAAAAGGTTTTACAAAGAGAAATGTCGGCACCTGATACTCAAAAGAAATTGATACAAGACCTCTTAAAGGATATTAAAGTTAATTAATTGCTCTTGCATTCTTTCGAAATATTCAGATAATTATACAAAATGGTTTCAAGCAGAGTAGCACATCGGTACGCAAAAGCATTGTTCGATCTTGCAGTGGAGCGCAATGAAGTTGAAAAAGTATATAACGACTTTTCAATTGTGCGCGAAATTACCCGTAAGAATCGTGATATAGTGGCAATGTTTAACAGCCCCGTTATTAAATCACATAAAAAAATAACTGTTGTAAAGGCAATATTTGGAAACCAGATCTCTGATACTACACTACAGTTTATTCTTGTTCTTATAAGAAAGGGACGCGAGCCAATTATACGTGAAGTGGTGTATAGCTATACGCTGATTTATCAAGAGCTAAAAAATATTGGTGTAGCAAATATCACAACAGCTATTGAATTGGACGATGCAACACGCGCTAAGATAAAAGCTGATTTAGGAAGCATGTTGTCAAAGGATATTATCCTTAATGAAAAAGTAAATCAGACTATCATCGGAGGCTACATACTTAGAGTTGGAGACAAACAACAAGACAGTAGCATTAAAACAAAGTTGGTTAAACTGGAACGAGAATTTTTAAGCAAAAGAATAAGTTAAACAACTTTTCAATTTAGGAGCATAATAAACAATAAAATAACAGTTAATAAATACGTTAAATAAATGGCCGAAATTAAACCAGCAGAAATATCTGCAATAATTAAGCAAGAGCTTTCAAATTTTAAAACAGCCGCTGAACTTGAAGAGGTAGGTACTATACTTCAAATTGGAGATGGTATTGTCCGTATTTACGGTCTCGACAAAGTACAACAGGGTGAACTAATTGAATTCCAAAACGGAGTGCTGGGAATGGTACTTAACCTGGAAGAAGACAATGTTGGAGCCGTATTATTTGGCCGCCAAGGCGATCTTAAAGAAGGAGATACAGTTAAGCGTACTGGTCGCATCGCATCAATTAAAGTAGGTGATGGTATTGTTGGTCGTGTGGTTGATGCACTTGCTCAGCCAATTGATGGTAAGGGACCGATCACAGGCGAATTATTAGAGATGCCAATCGAAAGAAAAGCTCCTGGAGTAATTTTCCGTCAGCCGGTAACTGAGCCATTGCAAACCGGTATCAA
Organism: Bacteroidota bacterium; assembly: GCA_031409815.1. Classification (GTDB taxonomy): domain Bacteria; phylum Bacteroidota; class Bacteroidia; order AKYH767-A; family OLB10; genus JANLUX01. Next base: position 24,262 of record JANNXV010000329.1, on the reverse strand, counting down.
AGCTATCGATGCGATGATTCCAATTGGTCGTGGTCAGCGTGAGTTAATCATTGGCGATCGTCAAACAGGAAAGACAGCGGTTGCAATTGATGCCATCATCAATCAAAAAGAATTTTATGATAAAGGTGAGCCGGTTTTTTGTATCTATGTTGCAATAGGTCAAAAGGGTTCAACAGTTGCAAATATTCTTCGCACACTTGAAGAACGCGGAGCAATGGCTTACACGGTTATTGTTTCGGCTACTGCTTCAGATCCGGCACCAATGCAGTTTTATGCACCAATGTGTGGAGCAGCTATTGGAGAATATTTCCGCGACACAGGTCGTCCTGCTTTGATTGTTTATGATGATTTATCAAAACAAGCGGTTGCTTATCGCGAAGTTTCGTTATTGCTTAGAAGACCACCGGGACGTGAAGCATATCCTGGTGATGTGTTTTACTTACACAGCCGTTTACTTGAGCGTGCAGCTAAAATTATTAAGTCTGATTCCATTGCGGCTCAAATGAACGATTTGCCTGAATCATTAAAAAGCAAAGTAAAAGGTGGCGGATCGTTAACCGCTTTGCCAATTATTGAAACACAAGCAGGTGACGTATCGGCATACATTCCAACAAACGTAATTTCTATTACTGACGGTCAAATTTTCCTGGAGGCTAATTTGTTTAACTCAGGCGTTCGACCAGCTATCAACGTAGGTATTTCAGTTTCACGCGTGGGTGGAAATGCACAAATTAAGTCGATGAAGAAAGTGGCTGGTACATTGAAACTTGATCAGGCTCAATATCGTGAGTTAGAAGCATTCTCTAAGTTCGGTTCCGATCTTGACGCTGCTACTAAATCAGTACTTGATAAAGGAGCTCGTAATGTAGAAATATTAAAGCAAGCACAATATTCTCCTTTTACAGTAGAAGAGCAAACAGCTATAATTTACTGTGGTACAAAAGGATTATTAAAAGATGTTCCGGTTAATAAAGTAAAAGAATTTGAATCTGACTTTTTAAGTTTAATGAAAGATCAGCATAAAAATATTCTTGAACAATTAAAGAAGGGAGCTTTAACTGACGAGATCACGAATGTGCTTGAAAAATTAGCAAAGGATTTATCTAAAAAATATACGGTTTAAGAATTTAGGATTTTTTGATTTGGGATGTTTGGATTTTAAATCCTCAAATCTTAAATCCTAAATCCAAAAATGAAAAAGAATGGCAAATCTTAAAGAAGTTAGGGGAAGAATAGCATCAGTTAGCAGCACACAGCAAATCACCAAAGCAATGAAAATGGTGAGTGCCTCAAAACTGCGTAGGGCCCAAAATGCAGTAGTGCAAATGCGTCCTTTTGCTAATAAACTAAAAGCTGTTTTGGAAAATGTATCTCAGACATTAGACAGCAGTGATGGCGGAGAATTCTCTACCGTTCGTCCTGTTAAAAATGTTTTGATAGTTGCAATTGCTTCTAACAGAGGTTTGGCCGGAGCATTTAATGCCACCATTATTCGTACGGTAAATCGCTTGCTTGTCGAAAGATATAAAGAGCAGGCAAAGTCAGGTTCAGTAAAAATTCTTTGCATTGGAAAAAAGGCTAGCGATTCGTTTGCGAAGAATAAAACTGCATTTATTGGACATCACAACGAAATATTTGCCAACCTGAAATTTGAAGCAGCCGCAGCAATTGCTAGCCAAATTATGCAACAGTTTAAAGAAGGTAAGTATGATGAAGTTGTAGTAGTTTATAATTTATTTAAAAATGCTGCAGTTCAATATGTTCAAACAGAACAGTTGTTACCTATACAACCACCTGCTAAGGGTGAAAGTAAAAGTACAATGAAGAAGGATTATATCTTCGAACCTTCCAAGGAAGAAATCATTAAGGAGCTGATTCCTAAATCTGTTAAAATACAATTATACAAAGCTTTACTTGACTCACATGCCAGCGAACATGGTGCACGCATGACAGCAATGAGTAAGGCAACCGATAATGCTGGCGAATTATTAAAAGCATTACGTTTATCATACAACAAAGCACGTCAGGCATCTATTACCAATGAGATTCTTGAAATTGTAGCAGGAGCTGAAGCCCTTAACGGATAATAGAATTGTAAATCATAGTTATTAAACCGTATTGCAATGGCAGTACGGTTTTTTTTGTTTTATATTTATCAAATTAATTTGGCATAAGAATTATATCAATCACAAGTGTATTAAATAAACGAATAAGTAAACATGATATGAAATACAACTCAACTGTTATTGCATTTTTAATTTTATTGCTTAGCCTTACTGATTTAAATGCGCAAATAGAAATTAATCCATATGGCGGATATTTTTTTAAAGCTTCAATTAAGCAAGATGACTCAAAGGCAAAAATTAACGAGGCTCCATTCTTCGGATTGAATATATCTTATCCTTTAAAATATTCGGATGTGCAATTGGATCTTACATTTGAAAGACAAGGAACCAAAATATATGTAGATGCTATAAATGATTCTGGTAAATCATATTTGGATACACTTTCTGTTTCATTCAATTATATTTTGGTTGGCGGTGTCTATGAATTGTATAATGAAAAATCGAAATTCATACCTTATGGCGGAGTCAATGTAGGGTTGTGTATAGTTAATGATGCTGATAGTAAAGATAAAATGTATCCTTTTTCATTTGGATTGAAAGGGGGAGTAAAATACTTTCCGTTCAAGCGCTTTGGATTTAAAATTCAATCACAATTAAATTTAATGGTACTAACAGAAAGTTCAAATTTTGGTTGTGCAGTAACTACTAGCGGCTCTGCTTGTGGTTTAAGTATTTCTTCCATCGCATCTGTTGGTCAATTTGGGTTTTCCGGTGGTGTTATTTTTAAGTTGTAATTAAATAATTAAAGTTTTATTTAATTTTTACTTAGCAACCATTCATCAAAATTTATCGTCTTTAACCTAAAAGTTATTTGATGAAAAAATATTTAACAGGGTGTCAGTTCATTTCTTGATAGCTGTGCCGCTTGGAAAAATGTATTCACAAAATTTTATTAATCAATAAATAACAAAACCGGTTATGATGATTTTTTGCACCATAGCCGGCTTTCTTGTGAATGTGTTATTTTCAATTTCGGTCTTCAGTTAAGGAGAATGGTACATCCAGATTTTCCCAACTTAATACTACACCATTGTTGTTGATGTTATAGACTAAACGCTCGTTCATCACTGTTGATTTAGCCGGAATAACAGTTATCCGCAAAGCATCTTTGTCGGATTTATACTTGAATGCGCCCCATTGATTTGGTTCTGAATTAAAAATAACAATCCATTCTTTTTCACCTGGAATAGTGAAAAAAGCATATTTCCCGGCAGGTAACTTTTTGCCGCCAACTTTAATATTTCTGTCAGTTTCAAAAGTGGTTGCTTCATTAGCTCCTGATCGCCACACTTCTCCATAAGGCACCAAAGCACCCCATATTTTCCGTTCTTTAACTGAAGGGCTGCTGTATTTAATTGTTATGTTAGCATTTCCTATTTTGCCTGTAGCAGTGGCTGCAGGGCTGGGCTTTTTTTCAGTACCCTGTGCAATTAAAACAGAAGTGGAAATGGTGAACATAAATAATAGAACGAATTGAAATAATGTTTTTGATTTTGTTTTCATGATATGTAGTTTTAAAAGTTTTAGTAAGTACGAATGTAAGTACTATTTAGCAACTCTACAATTGTTTAAATTAAAATTAAGGAATAAACAAGTTCAGTTCAAATTATAGAAAGGCAATTTAGAAAAGGTTATCTTAATCGATTAGCTTGCTTTTAATCTTTCTTTCAGATTATTGTATTCAGGCATTTTTTTGTGCTCACTCCAAAAATTACAGATAAAGTTGATGAGATTCATAAACTCAATTATGCCAACTGGTTTAGCAATGTACATGCAATTATTGAAAGCCTGCACGTAGTCGCGATCCTGTTCGCTATCGGTACTGCTTAAAACAAAAACCGGTATAGAAGCAAAACTTGTTTCTTGATTTTGTTTCGTCAGAAATCTGCGGGCATCCATACCGCCCACATTCAAATCAAGAATAATAATATGAGGCAAATGTCCTTCTTGCTCATACTCATAAAGCATTCGCAATGCCTGCGTGCAATTGTTGATAGAACTGATATCGTGCAAGAAATCATGAGCATGAACAGCTTCACTAATTAAAAGCGAATGTTCCTTTACATCTTCAATAATCAAAAAGTGGAGACTTGATTTATGCCGCTTCATAAAAGTGTATTTACAAATTTAAGTTCGAGTTTTGCCTGAAAAGCATGTCTTGTAATGGAGTTATGAACATGGAGTGTTAACTTTGGAATGGAAAATAAATGAGAAATCGAGACGTTGACGCTTTAGGGTTTATGAGCCAAGCAATTGAATAACTTTAAGATTAAATGGCTGTTAAGGATTATTACAATTTATTGCAAGTTGATAAAAACGCTAATGCAGATGAAATAAAAAAGTCGTTTCATCGGCTGGCATTGCTATATCACCCTGACCTTAATACTAACAACGCCTCCGAAGAACTATTCAAAGAAATCAATGAAGCATATCAATGCCTTTCGGATGCTCAGAAACGGAGCAAGTATGATTTAGGAATAGGTTGGTTCAATCATACTTCGGATGAACCTGAACCCTATATACGAGCAGAAATTTCTGACACTGAAATTAAGCTTAATCAGGAATTTGAAATCACCTATACCTATTCAGGAAAGGGCCAATTCTTTAAAAAACCAGAGAGTAAATCTTTTCTTTTTACCTCCGGACCTATTGTGAATCATCATAACTCTAGATTTAATATTAATACCGTACGCCAAACCTCTCTTACCTATACTGTAAGTGCAATTAAAACTGGTCATGTTTTTTTTGATGCAGCAACTATTGAGATTAAGAACAAACATTTCGTGTCAAATACAAATACAATTGTTGTTCATTCAAATCAATGTTATTTCAGGTCGGATATGGAAGCAGGTGACGAGCCAGTGATCATAAAATTGCATAGGGTGCAATTTACCAGTAGCAGTATCTATCGCAAAACTTTTAACTATCGACATTCAGTGTTGGTTCCCAGAAGTAATTATGCAGCATTTTATCATCGTGTGGGAGCAATTATGAAAGGTGTTTTCGCAGTTTGTGGATGTGTGCTTTTTGGTCTTAAAGACATGTCGTTAATTATTGGTGTGGTTTCTGGTTCGTTGGTTGGCGGCATAGCTTGCCAAACTATGTATTGGATGTCAGGTATAAAACCAAAACATTTTTACGCTTATCGAAATCCTGTGGTGTTAAAGTATCTGGAGCAAGATTATCAGTTAGGAAATAATTCTATAGATTTATTTATTAGTAACAATTCAATTCACCGGTTCCTTATGTTATTTAAATAATAGATTACTTAAGGTTGCTATCAATGTTGTAAATTCGTTCTTGGTAAAATATTTCTATGCGAAGGGTACTCTTTATTATTTCATTGATAACTTTTTTTTGTTGTAGTTCAAAGGCGCAATTAAATATGCTTTTTCGTTCGCAGATAAGTTATGGCGCAAGTAATGAGTTATCAAATATTGGAGGATTTGTTGACACACTTGGAAACGAATATGCTTTGGTGGGTATGCAAACCGGACTGGCAATCGTTGATGTTACAAATCCGGCAGCACCAGTACAAAAATTTTTAGTAGCTGGAGCAAATTCATTCTGGCGAGAAGTAAAGGTGTGGGGTAGGTATGCTTATGTTACTACCGAAGCCTGTTGCAATGGTTTGCAGATAATTGATCTTAGAAATCTTCCGGCTAGCGTTAATTCAAAATACTGGACTGGCACAGGCGCAGTGTCTGGGCTAGTAAGACGAATTCATTCGCTTCATATTGACAATGGGTATTTGTATTTGAATGGGCCCAGCACATCAACGGCTCGCCTCAATGATGGAGCTTGTTTAATTGTATCATTAGCTGACCCATGGAATCCGGTTTATATGAGTAATACGGTGTTGGGTTTTGCGGGATCTAATAGATATGTTCATGATTGTTTTGTGCGTAACGATACACTTTGGGCAGCGCATATTTATGGTGGTTTTTTTTCAGTAATAAATGTGGCAAATAAATCAGCCCCTTCATTGATTGCAACTCAATCGACACCTGGAGCATTCACCCATAATACCTGGCTCAATACCAGTGGTGCCCGCACACTTTTTACTACCGATGAAGTGAGCAATTCTTTTTTGTCATCTTATGATGTAACTAACTTAGGAAATATTACTTTGCTTGATAAAGTGCAGCTTAATCCTGGGTCATTGGCCATTGTTCATAATACACATATTAGGAATAATTATGCAATTGTATCGTGGTATAAAGAGGGAATTGCTATTGTGGATGTATCCCGTCCTGATAATTTGATTATTACCGGTTATTACGATACTTATCAGCAAGGAAGTGGTAATGGTTTTAATGGTTGCTGGGGTGTTTATCCATTTCTTCCTTCAGGTAATATTGTGGCCTCTGATATAAATAATGGATTGTTTGTGCTGACTCCAACTTATATTCGAGGTTGTTACTTAGAAGGCACGGTGCGTGATGCATGTTCCAATATCGCTCTACCAAATGTGAGTGTTTCAATTGTGGGTACTACTATATCAAAGACATCTAAACTCACGGGTGAGTATAGAACCGGAACTGCGGTTGCAGGTACCTATACAGTCACTTTTAGTAAAACAGGTTATCAGCCAAAAACAATCTCAGGAGTATCCTTAAACAATGGAGTGTTGAATACGATGAATGTTTTATTGAATCCAATAAATTCAGTTAGTTTAGGTGCACCAGTAATTTCCAATGTTACGTGCCATGGAAATTCAAACGGTGCAATCAATGCGTCAGCAACTAGTGGTCCTTTGCCACATAATTGGCTTTGGAGTACAGGTGCAACAACCGAGGATGTTTCAACATTGGCTGCAGGTAATTACACTGTTACTGTAACAGATGGCGCGGGGTGTTCAGCAAGTTCAGTTTATGCTGTTTCTGAACCGGCACCACTACAAGTTAGTTTTACTTCATTACCTATTAGTTGTTCTAGTGCTGGTGATGGACAAATAACAGCCACTGTGTCTGGTGGAACATCTCCCTATTCATTTATTTGGAGTTACCCCTCTCCTTCTCGAGTAGCAAGCATGGATAACAGAAAAAGCAGTAATACTTCAAGCCCTCAATTAGCAAGTGATTCTACAACAATAGCTAATTTGTTTTCCGGTAATTATGCTCTATATGTTGTTGATTCAAATGGGTGTTATAATACTTTTCAATACAATTTAAGTACACCCTCGAATCCCTGCAATGTATGGATTAACTTAAAATTATTTATTCAGGGGTTTTATCAGTCTCCAACGCAAATGAGTGCTGTCATTGATCCGACAGGAGCTCCTGGAACAACAGATGCAATTTTAGTGGAGTTGCATGCTAATCAACCTCCATTTGCAATTGCATTTAGTGCAACTGGTTTTTTAGACACGAGCGGGAGTTGTCAGGTTGTTTTTCCGGGTTTAGCATGGGCAAATATTTATTACCTGGTTGTTAAGCATCGAAATTCTTTAGCTACATGGTCAAAATTTCCAATAACAATTGCTGAAACAAATTTCTTCAACTTTTCAAGTAGTACTGTTCCAGCAATAAGAAATCAAACTCAGCAATTAGAATAAAGTTTGGAGCTCGAATAGTTATTGTTTGATAATTTTTCCAGTTTTAAAAACATCATTATTTATTAAACGAAAGTAATATATTCCGGATGGAAGGTGTTCGGTGCTAATGTAAATTTCCTCGCCTTCCGTAATACTAATATTTTCTAACGCAACTATCTTTTTCATTTGAATATTAAAAAGTTCAAAATTTAAATTAGTATGTTCTTGTAAGGAATGAGATTGTAATACTAACTCTTCGTTGAAAGGATTTGGATATACAATAAATTCTAAATTGTCAAAGTCAAATGTGACAATCTGTTTGGTGTTTACACATTCGTTATTAGTTTTAATAACTAAAGCAGAAGAACTGGTTGAGCATCCCATATTGTTTGTAACACGCACACCGTATGAACTTGCAGAAGTTGCATAATAGTTTTGCAAAGTATATCCACTAATTATCGCATTGTTTTTAAACCACAGGTAGGTAAATCCTATACCACTATTGGCTGTGAGTATCACAGTATCTTCAGGGCAAATCTCAAACTTGGATGCGGTAATTGTTGCAGTAGGATTTACAGCCGGTATAACTTTACTGCTTGAGGATTTTGTACAGCCAAAATTATTGGTGATAATTACCTTGTAGGTACCAATATTAAAGGTGTTGAACACTTTATTTGTAGCTCCGGATATATTGTTATTGTTCCTCTGCCATTGATAGGCTAAGCCAATCCCACTATTTGCTGTTAAGGTGGCAAGGCTATCCTTGCAAAAATCAAATTGATTAGTAATAGATATTGAAGCGGATAAGCTTGGTGCTTTAGAAATGGCTATTGGTAATGAAGTTGCATTACAGGTACTTGTAAACTGAGCCATAACTGAGTAGTTTCCATTTGAGCTGGCAGAATAATCTGCACTGTTTGCATTTAAAATAGCCGCTCCGTTTTTATACCATTGAAAGTTGTTCGCAGTAACATCGCAACTTAATTTTATACTTCCGCCATCACAATAATTATTTTGTGCGTTTAGGGTAGTAATTAATGGAGTTCTTTTTCCATTCATGATAGATATCGCATTACTTGTAATTGAGAAACTGCCGCTATCAGTCATTATAAGAGTATAAATTCCGTCTGCAACAGCAGTATACTGATAGTTATTTGCATTGGTTATTATGTTTCCATTTAAGAGCCATTGATAGTTTTGTCCAGAGCGAGTAGTTGATATTACCGGAGCAGTAGTTGTACAGGTCGAAGCAGTAATCGCTAATTTGTTGCTAATAGGAAACTGATAAAATGAAGGCACTCCAACACTTTTGTTATTTGTGATCCATGGTCCCATATAAGTGTTTTGTGTGCCATTATAATAGATGCCAGGTAGATAACTTATCTTATCTGCGTTTGTAGAAGAAGAAAGTTGAAGTTTAATGGTGTCGCCAACAGCATATCCATTAGTGATTGTTGAATTGCAGTTTAAATAAAAATAATCTCTCAAATTGTAACCGTTGAATAATGAAGGCCAATTTAAAGGTTGATCAAACACCAATGAAAGTTCAGTATTGGAGTAATTAGTATAGAGAGCTTTAATTATTCTAGGAGGATTAATGCCTGTTAAAACCGGTTTGTTGTAAAGCGATGCCACCAGTTGGTTGTATAGTTGTTGAGCCAGTATGTTGTAGCCGCTAACAAAAAAATGGCAACCATCATAATTGGGTATTGCTGTTGTAGTCATTAATGAAACATCGTTATACGTTAGTGGTAAGTTTCGTAAAGTTTCTCTTAGTTGTTGATGATATTGTGATGTGGTTCCACTCATGCATCCGGGTCTCAATTGCAATACAAAAATTTTGGAGAGGCCAGGAAAGTCTTGCTTCCATCCGAAGTAAAGTTGATTGAAACGATTTGCATATTGAAGCGATGCAGTGTCAACATCACTTTCTCCCTGATACCAAAAAATAGCTTTTATTGAAGTGGTTACTTTCGCTTTTTGTGCGCGATACAAAAGCCTACCATAAATCGAGTTAATATCAGCATGATTAATAAATGGTAAATGGTCAATAATGCGTGAACCGATTTTTCCTCCATTGATAAAGCAAACAGGTATACCGGTTGAGTCGGAGATTAATTTACCTAATCTATATGCCCAAACACCAATACCACAATGCAAGTTGCCAGTACCCGCATTCGCGATACCCCATAAAGTATCATTCAGACATTCAACGCTAGAAGGGCTTCTCGATCCAAATGATCGTACCCATACACTTGCTGTATCACTAACGGTTGTATTTGCCAAAGCAACGGCATTACTTTGACCATTTACTAAAAACACATCACCAGCGCAAACACTATCTGCAGATAAAATGCGCAATGGAGTACCATTAAAGATATACATAGCAAAAAGGAAGAAACTTTTTTCGGCAGGTATTTTATAAGATTTTGAAAAGTTAGCAGAGCCTGAACTGTAAGATATGTTTACAATGGAGCTATCGATAACGACACCGTTTTTGCGAAGGGTGTATATTGCTTTTGTATATCCGTTTGACACAACCTTTCCTGAAATGCTTACGGATGCTGAATCGTTTGTTTGCCTTTGATAAAGTTGTAAACTTGAAGGGCGTGAAGTAAATACCACTTGACAGTTGACCGAGCTAACAAAGAACACAGATATTAGGACGAGTAAAACCAGGTTTGATTTCATAGAATAAAATTGATTGATGGGCGCAATGTATATTAATACATTCTCGGTTGTATCCGATGCAAGTTTCGTTTTTGGCGAAAGTTCATTATCATCTGGTGAAAACCAATATGGCAATAGTGAAGTAGAAAGAATACTTTACTGTTTTTCAGAAAAATGATGAAAATGCAAATTGGTTTAGTAGGGAAATCTGATGTTAATCACATCAAAATTTTGATTCAAAGTTATTGTTGGATGGAAGAGGTGTTCGCACCAAATTTTTTGAACGAAATAGTTAATTCAAATGCAGTATATACAAAATACAGAAAAAGGAAATGGATGGAGAACCCAACAATATGTTCTTTATTAAGAAATGCAAACAACAGTAAAATGGTCATAAAACCAAAAAGTTTAATTCCACTTGCCATCATAAAAAACCGAACAAAATATTTATTGCCTTTGGCAAAACTTTTTTCGTAACCCATATGAAGTAGTAAGGTAACAATAAAAAAGAAAGCTAACAACCCAATAAAAGGCTCGTATACAAACTGAGCAGGTATTTTATCTTTGAATGAATAAATAACTGCTCCGGTTACTACTGTTAACAAAAACAGTTTTAGTATAAACGACAAAACTTTTGGCTGCACTTGATTTTTTAGATTATTTTTTCTTAGGCATCAAGTCTTTTATCACAAAATAAATTGCGGCAAACACTGAAATGCATGCTAGTAGTAACGTAAATAGTGGAAATGGTGTTTTGAAATATTGGTCGAGTTTGATACCGGCCCAGGTTCCCAAAAAAATGGTAGCTCCCATCTGAAATCCCATAGCCGAAAAACGCGCTAGGTTCTCAAGCGGTTTTTTCCTGGATGCTTCGGGTTTCTGAGGGTTTGTCGACATGCTTAATGTCTTTAATTGGAGCACCCATATTGCAATTGCCGGTAAAACTTGCTCCGACTTCAACAATTAGTTTTCCTGTGTGTATGTCGCCATTAATGCGTGCATGCGACTTCAAAAATAGCATTTCCTGCACATTGGTTTTGCCAGTTATCGAACCTGATATGTCAGCATTTTGGCAATGTACATCTCCTTCAACCGAACCGGTAGCACCAATCACCACCTTACTTTTGGAACTCACCGAGCCACGCACAACTCCATCAATGCGGATGTCGCCATTTGATTTTATCTCACCTTCTATCACTGTGCCGTTGCTGATGATGTTGATAGAGCCACTTCCCATCTCATGCTGGAACGTGCTCACTGCTTTGTTTTTTATTTGCTGAAACATGCGTGCGAGTTTTTGATTGCGAGCAAAAGTAAGGATATTATTATTTCTGAGCGAGCGGAAATGCTGGTGAGTTATTAACCTACTCCTCGACTCGAACGCATGTATGTTTGTAAAGATGCCCTTTTTGTCATTGGGAAGGACCTGTCTATGAGTACGAAAAGCTGCCTAGGGTAATGATAAACCGAAAGCAGGAGGAAGGATCGGGAAAATTGGGTAATCTTTCATAGGTTTGTGGCTGACGGATGCCAGCTACGTAAAAATGAATTTTAATACAATTAGAATTTACAATTTGAGAATAAGGTTTAGGCAGCTTTTTATTGTTCTTCCTTTTTTATTTGGTGTAATATATCTCTATACCGATGGTTATGCAACACTTGATTTTACTTATAAAAATATATCAATTGGTTGTTTCTTCTTATGGTTAATTATTTTTCGTTTTTTGCCAGTTTCAAAAACGGATGGAAACCTTCAACTTACAAATGATAAAATCATAATTACAAAAAACAACACAGAAAAAATATTCACCTTCAATGATTTTTCCAAAGTCACAGTTTATTTAAATGGTTATAAAGGAGAACACTTTAACTATAAACTTAGACTGTCAAATTTGTTCATATCAAAGGAAGGAATTTGCAGAATGGTGATAAGGGGTAACAACAATGAAAAAAATATTGTTTTCTTTTTAATTACTTCACTTCAGGAGGTAATTGATGTCGAAAATTATATCTCTAACTTACCTGATTATATAACAAGTAAAACAATAGATGTAAAAATATTTGGTTAATTGTTGTTACAGCATCACACCGTCACCATTTCAAAAGCATAACGCCCTTGTACTTCATCGAGTGTTGCAATAATTTCATCGTAGCTTGATGACATCACCAACTTCATACGGTATTCTTTAAAATGATCTAAACCTTTAAAGTAATTGGAATAATGCCTTCGCATTTCTAAAATACCCACAATGGCACCTTTCCAGGCAATAGATTTATCCAGATGCGATTTGCAAACTTCTACCCTTTGATTGATGGTAGGTGGAGGCAAGACATCGCCTGTTTTTATAAAATGTTTGATTTCGTTAAATATCCATGGGTTGCCAATTGCAGCACGGCCAATCATTACCCCATCCACACCGTAGAGATTTTTCATTTCCAGTGCACGTTCAGGTGAGTCTACATCTCCATTACCAAAAATGGGTATGTGTATGCGTGGGTTGTTTTTAACAGCACCTATCATTTCCCAATCGGCACCGCCTTTATACATCTGTGCGCGTGTGCGCCCATGAATACTAAGCGCCTGTATGCCTATATCCTGTAAACGTTCGGCCACTTCCACGATGTTTTTAGTTCTATCGTCCCAACCCAATCGCGTTTTAACGGTTACAGGCCGATTGGTAATTTTCACAATTTCGGCTGTCATAGCCACCATTTTGGGTATATCCTGCAGCAATGCAGCACCCGCTCCTTTACAGGCCACCGCTTTAACAGGGCAACCGTAATTGATATCAATTAAATCGGGATTTGCCTGGTCGGCAATAATGCCGGCTTCGCGCATGCTTTCAATATCGCTACCAAAAAGTTGGATGCCAATGGGGCGTTCATATTCAAAAATGTCGAGTTTCTGCACACTTTTGGCTGCATCTCTAATCAATCCTTCACTACTGATAAACTCGGTGTACATAAGATCAGCTCCGTTTTGCTTGCATACATAACGGAAGGGCGGATCGCTTACATCCTCCATAGGAGCGAGCAAGAGCGGGAAATCGCCTAATTCAATTTTACCAATTTTTACCATCTGATTTTCCCCGAAAGGGAAACAAGTATCTTCGCACGCAAATTTACTTCAAAATGATGTTTCGCGGGTTGCTTTCCGACCGAACTCCTTATCGGAAGTTACTGGTTTTAGTTGGGTTTGCTCTTTTTTCGATGGTAATGTGTACCATGATTGGTGGTTTGTGTGTTACTCTTTTTTATGGTATTAATCCTTTAACTCATCCGGAGCTTATGAGTGATACCAGAAACCCAAAAGTGGTGAGTTCCTTATTGGTTTTGCAAACATTTTCGGCTCTTGGCCTGTTTGTGTTTCCGGTTTTGGCTGCTGCGTTTCTGTTTGATAAACATCCTCTTACATGGTTAAGGATGAAGAAAACGCCTTCTTTCTATACGGTGGTTTTGGTGGTAGCAGTAGCGTTACTTTCAGGACCACTTATTAATTGGTTAGGTGAGATTAATCAACATTTAAGCCTGCCCGACACCTTTAAAAGCATTGAAGACTGGATGAAAAGTGCCGAGGATAAGGCCGCAGAACTAACCAAGGTTTTTTTACAAACCGACACTTATATGGGTTTGATCGTAAATCTATTAGTGATTGCTCTTTTGCCAGCTATAGGCGAAGAACTGCTTTTTAGAGGTGCTATTCAAAGATTATTAGCGAGCTTATCAGGGAATATACATGTAGGTATTGTACTATCGGCAATTGCCTTTAGTGCTTTGCATATGCAGTTTTATGGTTTTTTGCCGAGGATGATGCTTGGTATTTATTTTGGTTATCTGGTACTTTGGACCGGTTCGTTGTGGCCGGCTATAATCGGCCATTTTATCAATAATGCTTTGGCAATTATTCTGTTTTTTTTGCAAGAACACGATAAATTGTCGGTTGATCCTGATACCATTGGAACAAAGGCTGGCGATGAGTGGATTTTAATGACTGGCATCATATTAACAGTTGCTTTTATGTGGATGATTAATCGAATAAATAAAAGTGGCGTTACGGCAGAGGCCTACTAGACCCTCGATTTGTACTAGTACATTGTAATCAAATTGTAAACAATTATAGAGGAATAGTGGATAAGGGAGTTATTAGTATCTTAGCCATCCCTTTTTCGCACAAACAAATTAATATTTAAAATCAAACAGGTTTTATCATGAATAAATTAATTACACTATTATCGGCCGCTGCATTAGTGCTATCGGCAAATGCTTATGCACAGGAACCATGTTTAACAGAAATACAATTTCAGGAAGACGCTAAACTCAATCCTGAATTAATCAAAGGTCGTGAACAGGCAGAAGAATTTACCCGTAACTGGATCGAAAACCATAGAAGCAATCCTGCTCACACACTGGGTAGCCCTTATGTAATTCCGGTAGTATTTCATATTATACACTATGGAGGAAGCGAAAACATATCGCGCGACCAATGTTTAAGTCAGATTGACTCATTGAATAAAGATATTCGTTATCAGAATTCAGATAAGGTAAATACTCCAGCTTATTTTCAAGCAATAGCAGCCGATTGCAATGTTGAATTTCGTATGGCTCAAAAAGATCCCACCGGAAATTGTACTGATGGAGTAACCCGAACTTATTCCCCACTCACATTTAATGCTCGAAACAACGTTAAAGGCTTAATTCATTGGCCAAGCGATCAATACTTAAATATTTATGTAGTTAGCACCATCACCACATCAAATGGCGTTTTGGTTCCCGGACAATTCGTGGCTGGCTTTGCACAGTTTCCGGGCGGGAGTGCAAATCCTGCTACAGATGGGGTAGTAATACGAGCAACCAATCTTGGTAATATTGGAACAGCACCTTCAGTTGCTCGTGGTCGCACGGTTACCCATGAGGTAGGTCATTGGCTAAACCTACGTCATATTTGGGGAGATGCAACTTGTGGTGATGATTTTGTTGCTGACACTCCTACGCAACAACAGAATAACCTTGGTCTTTGCCCAACATGGCCATTTGTAAGTAATTGTGTGGGCAATGCACCTAATGGTGACAACTTTAGTAATCACATGGATTATACTGATGATGAATGCAGAAACATGTTTACTCAAGGTCAGTATTCCAGAATAGATGCAGCACTTAACGACCCTGTTAGCGGCAGAGATAATTTACACACAATGTCAAATCTTATTGCTACCGGAACTGATGGAACCCCAGCTGTTTTATGTGCACCACATGCTGATTTTATACCTCGTCCACTTTATGTGTGCCCTGGCGGAACATTAGCCTTTAAGGATTTGTCTTGGAATGGATCAGTGGCTTCTCGCGTATGGACCTTTCAAGGAGGAACTCCGTTAAACGATACTTCAAGTTTTCCAACCATCACATACAACACTCCCGGAATTTATGATGTTACACTATCAGTTACCAATACTGGTGGCACCGATACCAAAACTGTAACCGGAATGGTGATTGTTAGCGATCCAACAGCAACAATGCCCGTTCCTTATTTTGAAGGATTTGAAGGCGTAGGAGCTTTTCCTTATCCCGATTGGTATGTTTATAATTCAAATGGAGGCAACACCTGGGCTCCTACCACTGCAGCATTTTATAGCGGTTCAAAATCTTTACGCGTATTAAATTTTACAGGTAACGATAAAGGCTATGAAGAATTTGTGACTCCATCCTTTGATTTTAGTGGTGCTGCAACAGCCGGTTTAACTTTTAAAAGTGCATTTGCATTTACCAATTCAGCGCAAACAAATGACGATCGATTAGTGGTTTCTTTTTCTACCGATTGTGGCGAAACCTGGACCGCACGTTTAACCAAAGCAGGTGCTGCATTAGCATCAGGTACAGCTACCTCAAATTCATTTATACCTACCAATATTACCACCCAGTGGGATAATCAAGTGGTTAATATAAATTCATTGGCCGGACAATCAAATGTCAGATTCAAATTTGAGTACACCCGCAATTTTGGGAATAATATTTACATTGATGATATAAATATTTCTGCTACTGTTGGTCTTGATGAGTTAAATGCACAGTTATCAAATGTTACTGTTTTCCCAAATCCTGCAACCGATCATGTAGACATTTCATTCAACACTGTTAACGAATCAAATGTTAGAATGGAACTATTTGATGTTTCAGGAAGATTGATCAATTCAAGTGAACAAAAAGTGGGCTCTGGCGAGCATAAGTTTGAACTAAATCAAATGCCAGAGGCAGGTGTTTATGTAGTTAAGATGTCGTTTGGACAAGTGGCGGTTACAAAAAAACTCATCGTGCAATAATTATTTAAAAAGTATAAAACAATTACATGAAAAAAATACTATTACTTCTTTCTGTATTCATCGCATCCAATGCAATTGGTCAAACAGAAAATTTCAAACCTTGTATAACGGATTCAATGGATTTGATAGAGCAGCAGAACGATCCGAATATTGCAGTAAACAGAAAGAAATTTCAGGAATTTGTAAAAAATTTTAAAGGAGTTGAGAAAACTGTTTCTACTTCAGGCGTAATTCTTTTTACTATTCCTGTTGTGTTTCATGTAATGCATGATTATGGCGTGGAGAATATTCCTGATCAACAAATTTTTGATGGTATGGTAACACTCAATGAAAGTTTTCAGAAATTGAACAGTGATACCGGAGATGTAATTGCACTATTCAAACCTATTTTTGCTGATTGTCAGATTCAATTTCGATTGGCTAACATCGACCCAAATGGTAATTGTACCAATGGAATTACCCGCACTCAAACAGCATTAACTTATAATGCAGGTAACAACGTTAAAGCATTAATTGGATGGCCTAACAATAAGTATTTTAATGTTTGGGTGGTTAAAAACATAGCAAGTGGTGCTGCCGGCTATGCTTATTTGCCAGGAGGAACTAATGCCAATGATGGTGTTGAAATATTGTATGATTATGTTGGTGGTCCACAAATTGGACATTATGCATCGCGATCATTGGCACATGAAGTAGGCCATTATCTTGGTTTGCCGCACACTTGGGGTGCAGGCAACACTCCAGGGCTTGCTTCAAACTGCAATATTGATGACGGTATTTCTGATACACCACTGTGCGCTGGAACATCAAGTACTGCTACTTGCAATACCGCGCAAAACACCTGCGGAAGCGGACCCACAGATACTGTCGACAATGTTCAAAACTATATGGACTATGCCGGATGCCACAAAATGTTTACCGAAGGTCAAAAAAATGTAATGCAAGCGGCACTTAGTAGTCCTGTAAGTTCCAGAGATAATTTAGGCACACCATTAAACCTTGCCGCCACTGGTACCGAAGATGGACATGTTACCTCATTTTGTGCACCGGTAGCAGATTTTTCTAACAAAAGAATCTTGGTGTGCGAAGGATCAACAGTGGTGTTTAATGATAAATCGTGGAATGGTGGTGCCTCATCATGGCTTTGGGATTTTCCGGGAGGAACGCCTTCATCAGCAACAACTGCTAACGTTTCGGTGCAATACAACACGCCCGGCACTTATGATGTAAGGTTAGTTGCTTCCAATGGTTTTGGTAGCGACACATTAATACGTTCAATGTTGGTAACAGTGCTTTCTGATACAGGTACTAATGCAGCACCATATAGCGAAAGTTTTGAAACCATCACCATACCTGGCAACGACTGGACAATTGAAAATCAAGGTACCACTAATGCATTCGCTATTTCTTCGCTGGCAGCAGCTACCGGCACAAAATCGGTTCGGTTATTAAATCAAACAGGCAATTCTAATGGCAATGTTGATGCAATAATTACTCCCACTATTGATTTAACAAATGTTAGCGGTACTCAACTCACATTCAAATATGCATTTGCTGCAAAAATTAATGTGGATAGTTCCTTCTTAAAAGTATTTGTAAGTAATGATTGTGGGCAAACCTGGACTCAGCGATTGTTAAAAGCAAGTGCTGCTTTACGCACAGCACCTAATACAACACTTAATTTTATTCCAGGGCCAACGCAGTGGGCAACCCAAACAATTAATGTTGCTCAAAGTCAGTTTAGCGGAAAGCCAAGTTTTAGAGCAAAATTTGAATTTAATCAAGAGAATGGTAATAATTTCTATATCGATGATATAAATATTTATGGAACCAATGTTGGTATTAATGAAATGCTTGCTAACGAGTATTCTTTGGGAATCTATCCAAATCCAAGTCGTGGTTCTGCAACATTGGAAATGGATTTAATAGAAAGCAGTTTGGTGAAAATCGATTTGTATGATGTGTTAGGAAAGAAAGTGGCAGAGGTTGCTAAAAAAGTTTATGGAAGAGGCAAACATCAAATCGAAATTCAAAATCATAATTATGAAGGCATTTATTTAGTTCAGGTAACGATAGGGGATGATGTGATTAACAAAAAAATTGTTTTTGTAAGATAATGAGCAGTGTAAAATCAAAAGAGGGGTTTTCCATTAAAACAACTTTTGTCGTTTACTCGACACCTGATAAAGTTTTTGAAGCATTAACAGATACAGGAATTATTGCAGCCTGGAGTGGTGAGATTGGTGTGGTGGAAAATAACACCGGTGGAAAGTTTGAATTATTTGATGGCTGGGTGAAAGGAGAAGTACTTTCTTACAAACCCGGAAAAGAATTAAGCTATACATGGAAGGCCAGCGAGTGGAGTAAAGGCACTCCGGCCTCCATTGTAAAATATATTTTTAAAGAACACGCTGCCGGTACTGCAATAGTTTTAGAACACACGCAGTTGCCAAGTGCTGATGAAGCAGCCAAGCATAACAACGGTTGGGTTGATTATGTGTTCGAACCGTTGAATGATTATTTTACCTCTCAGCTTTAGCTTTCTGAATTTCGTTGGCGGTTTCTCTGGTTAAACTTTCGAGCCGTATCATTTTAGTAACATCAATACTGTAGAAGCCAAATTCTTCTACTACCTTTCCAGTGATGAGGTAGCAACTTCTGCGCATGGTAAATGGATATTGCTTTACTACTTGCGGAAAATGGGTGGTGTCGATCCACTTGCCTTCTCTGTCTAAAAAAGTACCGAAGTTCATTTCGTCACCATGTTTGGTGCGGGCATATTTTCGGGTAACCAGATAGCCAACGATGGAAACAATTTTTCCGAGATGTTGCGGAATTTCTGCAGCGGATTGTAAAAAGTGTTCACCGCCAAGGCACGAAGTCGCAGAGTTAGTTTCAAATAATTTTCTCTGTGTCTCTGTATCTCTGTGGTAAAAATTTTCCTTCAGCAAATCAAATGGCGAACACATCGGGAAACCCAACATTTCAATCTCATCAAATGCATCATCAAACCTGCCATCGTATAATTCAGGCAAGTGGAATTCTCTTTTGCTCACTGCAAACAATTCATTTTTTACTTCTGTTTTTTTGCTTGCTCCAATAATTGAATGAATATCCCACAACAATTGTTTTTTTGTTCGTCCCGTAAAACGAAACGCTCCAATGCGGATTAGTATCCGTAGCTGATCAACCGAAATAGAAACACGTTTCATAAAATCGTCAAGCGAAAAATAATCTCCGTTTTGCTTTCGCTCTGTTAAAACTTTTTCTGAAGTGTTGCTTTCTAATTCTGCAATCAAATGAAATCCTAAATAAATATTGTCATCATAAATACAAGTGAGGTATTCGCTTTTATTGATGTCAGGCAAATGAATTTTTCCTCCGCACATTCGGGCTTCGTGCACATAAAACTCTGTTGCAAAAAAGCCACCACCATTATTTATTACCGCCACCATAAATTCCAATGGATAATACGTTTTTAAAAACATGCACTGGTAACTTTCAACAGCATACGAAGCACTGTGACCTTTTGAAAACGCATAACCTGCAAAACTTTCAATCTGCCGCCATACTTCTTTTGTTATTTCATCGGGATAACCTTCGGTTTGGCAATTGGCAAAAAATTTTGCTTCTACTTTTTTGAATTCATCACGTCCACGGTATTTACCACTCATTCCTCTGCGCAACATATCGGCTTCGGTTAAAGTTAGTTTTGCAAAATGATGTGCTACTTTAATCACATCTTCCTGGTAAACCATCACACCAAAAGTTTCTTCCATCAGTTCTTTCATCAGCGGATGAATATATTTACGCAGCGACTCATCGTGAAAACGCAAAATATATTCGCGCATCATTCCGCTTTGCGCCACACCGGGGCGAATGATAGAACTGGCTGCAACCAAATCCAAATACGTTGAAGCACGAAGTTTGGTAAGCAGCATTCGCATGGCAGGACTTTCCACATAAAAACATCCCATCAAGTTGGCAACCTGCAAATTTTTTCTTACCCCCTCGTCTTCTTTAAACCGTTTTACATCATGAATGTCGATGTCAATGTTTTGATTTTGTTTGATGAGGGTTATTGCATCTTTTATTTTTCCTAGTCCACGTTGTGCAAGAATATCGAACTTGTAAAGCCCCACATCTTCTGCCTCCAGCATGCTGAATTGAGTTAGTGGAAAATCTTTTGGAGGAATATTAGTAGCAGTATAATAATTAATCGGCATTTCAGAAATCAAAACACCACCGGCATGTATGCTCAGGTGATTCGGAAAATCGTGAATGTGTTTACTGTATTTAAAAATCAGTTTAGTGATTTCGTCATGTGCATCATTGCGTTCGAACTTGTCGAGTAGAGAATCTATCTCTCCTTTTGGCAAGCCAAAAACTTTTCCCAGTTCGCGCACCACAGCATTGCTTTGAAACGTACTGTAAGTAGCAAGCAACGAAGTGTGGTCAGTGCCATGTTTTTCAAAAATGTATTTAATGATTTCATCTCGTTCAAATGAAGAAAAATCCAGGTCAAAGTCGGGCGGACTGGTGCGCGATGCATTTATGAATCGTTCAAAATATAAATCCAGTTCAATTGGATCCACATCGGTGATGCGCAGCAAATACGCAACCATGCTGTTTGCCCCGCTTCCGCGCCCCACATAAAAATAATTTTTGCTTCGTGCATAACGCACAATATCCCAGTTGATCAGGAAGTAGGAGGAGAAGCCTAAGTCGCCAATCATCTGCAGTTCTTTTTCAAAACGTTCTATAATGGTATCGTCAGGGTTTTTGTAACGGTAAGTCAATCCTTCGTAACACAAACTCATTAGTTTGTGATGATCGCGTTTGGCGGTACCCAGAAAATATTTCTTGTTTTTATTTTTCCCGAATCCAAAATCAATTTCGCATTGCCCAAGCAGTTTCTTTGTGTTGTGGATGAGAAAAGGATAATCGCGTAGTTTATATTCCAGTTCAGTTTCTGTCAACATAATTTCATCGGGTTGCGCTTGTTCACTTATAACCAGTTTGCTTAACAAAATATTTTTATCAATCGCTCGAAGTAAACGGTGTGTGTTAAAATCAATTTTGTTTCTAAACGTAACAGTGTGTAACAACACTAATTTTTCAGGATGATTTTTCCATTTGGAAAATTGCAGTTTGTTTAAGTCAGATATTTTGACACCAATAAATTCATTTTCTTTTAGTATGCGAAAAGGTGAACTAAACGGGTAAATCACAAATGCATTTTCAAACTCGGGAGCTGTATTAGTAATAATTGTTTTGCCGCTTAAAGAGCACGCAGTTAAAAATTTATTCAGTTCATAAAAACCGTTATGATTTTTTGCAATACCAACAAATTGTTGTTCGTTCCCATTTCTAAAATCAATTCCAGCCACAGGCTTTACTTTATATTCTTCGGCAAACTTTTTAGCCAGCCTGAAAAAATCCAGTATGCCTGTGGTGTTATTAATATCTGTTAGGGCAAGGCATGAAATTCCCTTTCGCCTTGCTTCCTGTAGCAATTGCTCAGAACTCATGGTTCCGTATTTGAAAGAATAATAAGAGTGGCAATTGAGGTACATTTTGCAATTAAATTATTTTTGTAACCACTCGGTTAGTAACTACTTAGTTACAAATACGGATTACGGTACTAACATTCTTCTGCAAACATGGATTTCCATATTTGCAATAAACTGTTTATCTGCAAACAAGAATTCCGACATTCTCTCTTGTATCCCGAAACTCAAATTCCATTATAACCAAACACTGATCGAGTTGTGTTTTTCTTTTCAGCAATACAATGGAGTCAGCGATAAATGAGTTTTGATACTTTCTCGATTCAAAATCTTTTTTTGCTTTTGTAAATGTTTCTTCCAGCAGTCCGCTTGCAATGGTGAGGTGCGGATGCTGACAGAAATAATATCGGGTTCCAAGCAAAGCGGATTTTTCTTTTAAACTCCTTAATCCTTTAACGATGTTCATGATACCGGAGGGGTTTTTTACATCAATATGGATGTTGTGAGAAGGAATGAAATTGTAATTGCTGAGTTTTATTTCAAACGGATAGCTGAAACGAAACACTTCTTCAATGGCTTCTGTCAGCAATTTTTCTTTTGATTCATCTGTACGGAACGTAGCGAGCGTAATATGTGGCTGCGTTTTTTCTGCTTTTACGTGATGATACTTGTCAGCAAAATATTTTTTTATTCGTCTCATTTCATTGCCCACACTTTTTGAAGGATTGATCACCAATAAATATTCACATTCGTTATCACCCAAAAATTCGCTGGCTGTTGGTGATGATGAAATACCGTTGAACGGATTAAAACTTCGCAACGAAAAACTTAAAGCTGCTGCACGTTGTATTTTGTTTTCACCATACAACATCCTCATCTTGTCTATTGCCTGGTAAAGGTTGATGATGTGCTCACTGTCTTCAAACATATTTACCTGGTGGCAGCCACCAACAAGATGAGAGAATTTAACTCCCACCAAACGTATTAACATTCTGCGGTTGTATAATTTTTCAAACAATTCTTTTACTCGTGAAATAATACTGTGATCGCAACTGGTGTACGGTATACGACATTGCATGGTGTGCGTATCAAAATTGGAGTAGCGTATTTTTACTGTTACACACGAGGTGAGTTTGTGCTCGCTGCGTACACGGAAACATAATTTCTCTGTCATGGCAATCAGAATATTTTTCAGCATGGCCACATCAATCGTATCGGTATCAAAAGTTTCTTCGCTCGAAATGGATTTCTGTTCGGTGTAAGGTTCAACAGGATTGTTATCAATGCCGTTTGCTTTTTTCCAGATGGAGATTCCATTTTCTCCCAACACGTTTTGCAATAATTCCATTGGCATATCTTGCAATGTTTTTACTTTCTCTACACCCATGCTTCGTAACAATTGATACGTCTTTTCACCGATCATCGGAATTTTTTTTACCGATAGCGGAGCCAGAAAATCTTTTTCGAATCCATAATCAATTTTCATTTGATTGTTTGGTTTGGCTTCATCGGTGGCTACTTTGCTCACTGTTTTATTGGCACTCATGCCAAACGAAATCGGCAAGCCGGTTTCTTTCATAATTTTTTGCCGCAGTTCGGTAGCGTGTTTATAGCAACCAAAAAACTGATCCATGCCGGTTAAATCCATGTAGAACTCATCAATGCTCGATCGTTCATACAACGGCACTTCTTCTTTCACAATCTGTATCACTTCATCCGAGCGTTTGCTGTATTCATCATAATCACCACGGATAATAATGGCATCCGGACAAAGTCGTTTTGCAAGTTTAATCGGCATGGCGGAGTGCACACCGAACGCACGCGTTTCATAACTGCAAGCAGCCACCACACCTCTGTCGCCACCACCAACGATAACAGGTTTGCCAATCAATTTTGAATTAACCAATCGTGATACGGACACAAAAAAGCAATCCATATCCATGTGTACGATGCTGCGATTTGTAAAGGTATTGAGCGTAATCATTTTGTTTTTTACTTAGAGCTTGTTTTCTGTTTGTCTTCGACTTCGCTCAGACTGACCCATGCGCGAGGGTCATGGTGAGCGAAGTCGAACCACTTGCGATAACTGTTAAAAGATTGAGTCCT
>JANNXV010000328.1:0-8394 GCA_031409815.1 Bacteroidota bacterium | reverse complement strand
GCGGCTTAATATAGGCCTAAAGGAAAAATATTGATGAAACAAGCACTTATTAACGAATTACGTCCAGATGTCAGTTCTTTTTTAAAGGATTATGCTGATTTGGATGTCGTTTCTACAAGAATTGTTATGACAACTACTTCTTTCAATGTGCAGAATATGAAAGAGGATGAGTGTAATATCTTAATTAATTTAAAGAAAATTAATGATATTCGGTTTGTAAATAAATTTCAGGAAGCAGTTAGTGAAAAATTGCCTTTGGGTGGACTGTATATTGGAATGGTAGAAACGCATGAACAAAGAAAGGAGCGATTGCTAAAGAAATTTTTACCGATAGTTTCGCATATATATTATTTCTTCGATTTTATTTTCAAGAGGGTGTTTCCAAAACTGCCATTCTTTAAGAAGGTTTACTTTTTTATAACCAATGGAAGAAACAGAGTAATGTCGAAGGCAGAAGCTTTAGGAAGGTTAGTAAGTTGTGGTTTTAGCATTGTTGATATAAAAGTAATTGGCAACCTTACATATTTTGTTGCTCGAAAAAATAAATCGCCATTTTATGATATTAATGCTTCTTATGGTCCTTTGTTTGCGATGAATAGGATTGGTAAGGATGGGAAAATTATCAAAGTTTTTAAATTCAGAACTATGTATCCATTCGCAGAATACTTACAGGAATATATTTATGAGCAGAATAAATTAGCTGAGGGTGGAAAATTTGCCGATGATTTTCGTATTACAGCCTGGGGTAGATTACTAAGGAAATGCTGGATGGATGAGTTACCTATGATTATAAATTTGTTGAAGGGAGATATGAAAATTGTGGGTGTTAGACCCTTAAGTCGCCATTATTTCAGTTTGTATTCTCATGAATTACAACATAAGCGATCTTTTGCAAAACCTGGTTTGTTGCCTCCATTTTACGTTGATCTGCCAAAAACTCTGGAAGAAATTATTGAATCGGAATTAAGGTATTTAAATGCCTATGAAAAAAGTCCAATTATAACGGATATAAAATATTTTTTCGGTGTGTTTTATACAATTGTTTTTCGGAGAGTAAGAAGTAATTAACTGCTTTTTCTACTACAACATATCCTATTGCTTTTCCTTTGGTTTAAATAATATTATGGGAAATATCATCATCAAAATAAATGGAGATAGAAATAAGTCTTCGATATAATGTGATAATCCATAACTAAGGCGATAGTCTACTCCCAAATTACCAAGTACTATAAAAATAAAACAGACTACAGCGTATCCAGCATAAAGCAATAGAATGATTTTACCCCAATTTCGGCTTCTTGTTAAAATCATAACTAATAAGCTAGTTAGCACTGCAAATGCAATGCTGTAAAGTATTGATGATAAAAGTTTGGGAGAAAGATTTAATGTAAACAAGTTGCCTAATTCATTTTTAAAGTCAGTGGCAGCTATTCGTGGATACTTGTTAACTATTGAAAAAAGGGTTTTGCTGCTTAGTACTAATAAATACTTTTCTCTTAAAAACCCTAAAAAAATAATTGTCGTGATTAATACTATAGAAAGGCTGATTCGCAAAATTCTCATAGCGTAATAGAATACCTATTTCTTTTAAAGAGGATTTGATGTTGCGTAAAAATAAATATTTTGTTTAGATTAAAGCTAATTAAGAATACCAGGGCAGAAATCCAGATTCTTGAAAAGAATTTTTTGTGACAATAAAAAAATAAAAAAATTTGAATAATATAGAATAAATAAAAATAGGAAGTAAAAAGCTTTTCTTTTTACTTCCTATTCAAGAAAACAGATTATCTATTTCTTTTTATTGTCATATAATTTTTTAATACCATAACTTGCTCCAACAGCAAGTAAAGCACTAATTCCTCCATCAATCGGAATGCAAGGGTTGCTATGTTGTGCAAACAATGGTAATGAGCTTAACAAGAATAAACTTGCTAGTGCAATTGAACATGTATTAAGTAGTTTCATGAATTAAAGATATTTGTAGAATTATTGTTTTGTATTACAAATTTAAGGCATTAAACAGTTTTATGCAAGTAATATTATCAATATTATACTGTTTTCTAAGAAATAGGTTGCGTTTGATGTATGGTTGTCTTATTAATAATTAACCTTTTATGATATAATACGTATTAATAACTTTAATATAAATTTTGTCAAACACTCGCTCGATAATTCGGTTTATTGTAATAGCTTTTTTGCTATACATTCTTTGGTTTATTGTATATGATTATTTTATTCAACCTGATGGGAGATTAAATAAACTACTTGATTATTTACTTGCCTTATCTGCAAGTGCTTTGTTGAAACTTATTGGTTATAATGCCGAGGTTGTTTTTCGTGCTGAAAATATACTTATTGCTCTTGATGCAAAGGAAATGCTAGGGGTAGGTGATTCATGTAATGGGCTTGAATTATTTATTTTGTTTGCAGGTTTTATAATTTGTTTTCCGGGTAACTGGATTAAGAAGCTTTGGTTTGTCCTATTGGGTATACTTGCAATACATTTAATTAATTCTGTTAGAGCTGCGATTCTAACTTTAAACCAATTTTATCATCCGCAAAGTTTGGAGTTTAACCACCACTATACATTTACCATGGTTGTTTATACATTTATTTTTTATTTATGGTATCTGTGGGTTAATAAATTTACAAAAAGCAATCAGACTGACTAAGCCAATTGTTATCAGAAATTTAAATCTAAATTTTACATTTTTTTAATAGCTTTCCATCATTTTGATGATATACATTTAAGTAGTGTAAGAGTAGAAAAATGAAATGAAAGGTGATGAAAAGCAATATTATTTTGTTAGTTTATTCTTTAATTTGAGTATTGGTGCCTCAAAATAATCGTAGCTAATTTTGCTTATTAATAGCGTTGTTGCCAAGCAAAGGATACCGTATATTAAGCTAATTGGTAGTGGTGAAAGGTTTGTTTTTAGAAATGGTTTAACGAACTGCATAAGCCAAGAAAATACAAGCCAGTGATAGATGTAGATTCCATATGAATATTTTCCAAGCCATCGCATTATAGATAAATTAAAAAGCTGATATAAAGTGGGTATCCAATTTGTAAGGCAAATAGTTAGAAATGCACCGAGCAGTAAATCAAAGAAGGTAAAACCAATTGTCAAGTAATATAGGTTGTCGTATTTGGTGGTTTGAGCCTTGTAAATTATAAATGTGGTTATTGGTACTATGATCACAATTATCCATCTAACCAATTTAGCTAAAAGTATTTGATCTGTTCTGATTAGAATTGCTATGCAGGCACCAATGCTTAGCGAGTCGAGCCTACAAAAAGTATTCACGTATTGTAAAGGTGTAAAACTAAATCCTGAAGAATAAGTAAAGCAACGCGTGCAGATGGCGATAATTATAAGTGTTGTTGCAAAATAAATTAATTTTTTATTGGGTATTAGATATACAATTAGTGGCCAGAATATGTAAAACTGTTCCTCAACAGCCAGCGACCAAAAATGATTGAGCATTTCATCCTGAGGCCAATTGCTGAAACTCCATAGCCAGTTTTGAGAATAAGTAATGAACCAAATAGCATTGTCAAAGAAATAATTAGAATCAACAAAACCTTTTTGAATATCGCTTGATGATAGCAGAATGAGGAAGACAAATAAGGCTAAATAGTAGAGAGGGAAAATTCTTAAGGTTCTTTTAATGTAAAAATTTTTGAAATAGGAAGGATTGTTTTTGGTGTCAAGTAAAATGCCGGTTATTAAAAAACCAGATAAAACAAAAAATAAATCAACACCCAGCCATCCAAACTTTAATCCAAAAAAATGAAATAGCACCACAAGCATAACGGCCAATCCGCGCACTCCGTCAAGCACTGGCATATGCGCTTTGTTATTATAATTAACAAATGGTTTTTGACTCATAATCATAGTTCGTCTCAATTGAAACATACTGAAATATTCAGATGGATTTGAAATTTGCCCAATTGCTTTTTTTGTTAATTATTTTTTATTAAACTTCAGATAGTGTTTTTATTTTAAGAAGCAGATATTGTCCTTAGTTATTTTACAAACTTACACTTTCGATTAGTAACATTTTTGCTTGTGATAAGCTTTTTTATGTTATTTAATTCCAAATTCTACTTATCTAGTTAAGCTCATTAATTCAACCATGGGGTTTTTGTATTTACCTAAGTTCTCAGTCAAAATTTGGTTCGACTTATTTTATTGTTTATAAAGTCATTTTGATTTAACAACTGTTGTTTTTCAATTGATACTTGTCATAAAACTATTTGCAGAGATAATGCAATTTGGTATATTTGAAACTTATTGCAATTTTTATTGTAAACTGTTTAATCTTTATTTAAAATTAGTTATGTGTCGACTTTCTCTTTGTATCAACAACGTTTTCATTTTATTTTTTTTGGTGATTATTGTTTCAATAAATTCAACTATTAATGCCCAGGCAAATGATAGTCAGGCTTATTGGCAAAATACCACCTTTGGGCAAAGCCAAACACAAAGCCGCACGCTGCCAATGCCAACTAATTATCAGGCACTCCAAATCAATGTTGGTCGTCTCAAAACAATTTTAGCCAATGCACCACTTGAGCAATTAGGCTTGGCGCGAAGCCTTAATCGTGGCTTGCAAATCGAGATCCCTTTACCGGATGGCACAGCAGGTAAATTTGAAGTATGGGAATCGCCCATCATGGAACCTGCCCTTGCACAACAATTTCCTGACATTAAAACATACATTGCCACACAAGTGGATAAGCCCGGTGTAAACGTTCGGTTCGATTGCACCCCATTAGGCTTCCATTGCATGATTATGGATCCTGCCGGATGGAGTTTTATCGAACCTGTTACTATCAGCCAAACCACTGCCGATTATATAAGCTATTATAAAAAGGATTCACGCTCGCGTCAGGATTTTCATTGTGGTGTAGAAGGAAGTACCGTCAATGATTTGGATATTGCTCCACTAAATAATAACAACTTTAACCTTGCCAAAATCAATGGAACGCAATTACGCACCTATCGTCTTGCTGTTGCAGCCACAGCTGAATATACGGCTGTTTTTGGTGGTACTGTCCCATTAGGACAGGCAGCTATTGTAACTTCTATTAACCGTGTAAATGGTGTGTATGAAAACGAGGTTTCGGTTCGTATGATACTTGTAGCTAATAATTCATCCATAGTTTATACAAACGCAACCACCGACCCTTATACTAACGGTGATGGAGTTGCAATGCTTTCACAAAATCAAACCACTTGCGATGGCTTAATACTTACCGCTAATTACGATTTCGGACATGTGTTTAGTACTGGTGGTGGTGGCGTTGCATCTTTAGGTGTTCCATGCGTAGCTGGTAGTAAGGCGCGTGGTGTAACAGGTTCAGGTGCTCCTTTCGGTGATGCTTACGATATCGATTACGTTGCTCACGAAATGGGACACCAATTTGGAGGGAATCACACTTTTAATAGTGTAACGGGTAGTTGTTCAGGCGGTAACAGAAGTGCAGCCAATGCTTATGAACCTGGCAGCGGTATTACCATCATGGCATATGCCGGCATTTGCAGTACCGATGACCTTGCTCCAAATAGTATTGCCTATTTTCATGCACGGAGCTTTGAAGAAATTGCAACCTATACTAACACCGGTAGTGGTAACACTTGCCCTGTTACAACTGCTACAGGTAATCAAGTACCTGTTGGCAATGCAGGTGCCGATTATACTATTCCTAAATCAACACCTTTTACCCTTACCGGTTCGGCTACAGATGGCAATGGAGATGCACTTCTCTATTCATGGGATGAAATGGATAAAACTGCTACCGGTGGATCTGTAACACAAACACAAGTTGCTAACCTCGACTTTCCTTTGTTTCGGCCATTCACACCAACTTCAAGTCCGGCCCGTACATTTCCTAAAATAGCTGATATTGTCAATAATACTACTACCATTGGCGAACGTTTGCCAACAGTATCGCGCATTCTCGATTTTAGATTTATGGTTCGAGATAACCGCGTTGGTGGTGGAGGAACTAGCTATAATGATGTAACTCAAAAAGTAACTATCGATACACTTACAGGTCCTTTTATTGTAACCGCTCCAAACACTGCCGTATCCTGGTCAAGTGGAACCATTCAAACTGTTAATTGGAATGTGGCTAACACTACAGGCTCATTGGTTAATTGTGCGAATGTAAAAATCTCTCTTTCCAGTGATGGAGGTTTTACTTATCCCACAGTAATTTTAGCCAATACCCCAAACGATGGTTCGGAGGCAATAACAGTTCCTGGAATCATAACGAATCAAGCACGCATTAAAGTAGAAGCAGTCGGCAATATTTTCTTTGATATCTCCAATGTTAATTTCACAATTGTTACCGGTTCTTCAGTGCTAACAACAATCACAACATCAGCTTTGGCGGTGAGCAATATATGTGTAGGTTCAACATTTAATGTTGCTTTCACTACTGATGGGCCGGCAAATGCAGGCAATATTTTTACCGCCCAGTTATCAAATCCATCAGGTTCGTTTTCGTCAGGAGTACAAACATTAGGTACGCTTTCCAGTACCAATGCTGGAACTATTACTGCAACTATTCCTGCCGGCACCACAAATGGGTCACTTTATCGTGTGCGTGTTTTCAGTTCCAATCCTTCAATCACAGGCACAGATGTAGGATCACTTTCTATTCTATCTATACCCGCTGCTGCTGGTACGATAAGTGGTCCAATTTCCGTTTGTCAAGGTCAAGCAAACGTGGTGTATTCAGTTGCTACAATTGCAAACGCGACATCCTATAACTGGACTGTTCCTTCGGGTATTACAATTACATCGGGTGTCGGCACCAGTAGTATCACAGTTAACATTTCAGCATCAGCCGCAACACCTCTTGTAATTACAGTTGCTGGCGCTAATGCCGGATGTAACGGAAGTGTTTCGCCTAATAAAAGCATTGCTGTGAATGCACTTCCGGCAGCAGCCGGAGCTATTAGTGGCACAGCTACAGTTTGTCAAAATCAAACCGGTGTTACTTATTCAATAGCACTTATCAGCGGTGCTACTGGTTATAATTGGACGTTACCTTCCGGAGCTTCCATCACAGCCGGTGTTAACACTAATTCAATAACAGTTAGTTTTAATAACTCCTCTATATCAGGAAATGTAAGCGTTTCGGGAACCAATACTTGTGGCAATGGAACCCCATCAGTAAGTTTTGCAGTTAATGTTAATACTGCTCCAATTGCTCCAGTAATTGGCGCGGCTGGTCCAACATCAGTTTGTATTCCAGCCAATGTAAGCCTTAGTTACACTCCTGTTGGCGGTGTTAGTTATCAATGGAGGAAAGACGGTGTTAATATTGTAGGAGCTAATAGTACTCCGTATGCAGCTAATCTTACGGGTAATTATGATGTGGTTGCAAGTCAAACTTCTGTAACTGCTCAAACCTTTACTAATTCTACCGTTTATCAAATACCTGAAAATAGTTGTGTGGGTGCAAATAGCACTATTGCAGTGAGTGGTTATTCAAACAATATTCCAACGTCAAAAATTTATATTAAAATCGACATCACCCATACGTGGGATGCAGATCTGGTAATTTTTTTAGAAGCACCATCCGGAGCTATTCTTGGGCTTGCAAATCTTGTGGGTAGTAACGGAGATAATTTTACCAATACCGTTTTTGCAGATTCAGGTTTGGCTCAATTGCCTGCTACAGGTGCACCCTATACAGGTTTATACAAACCATGGGCAACTACATTTACCAGTTGCATCACCTCTACCATCACCACATTTGGTGCAATAGGAGGGGGAGCTTTAAATCCAAATGGTAACTGGGTGTTGCGAGCTTACGATCGTGCTGCGCAGGATGTTGGGACTATCAATAATTGGTCTATCACATTGCCTGGAGTTGCTGCTAGTTGTACAAGTACTTCAAACGTAATTGGAGTTACCATAAAATCACCACCAGCTATTTCGAATTTCAATTCGGTAACTGACACGATTGGTGGTGTAGTAACAGTTAATGGGTCAGGATTTACAGGTGCCACTGCGGTTTCTTTTAATGGTGTTAATGCTGCTTTTACTTTGATAAATGATAATCAGTTGACAGCTACTGTGCCGGCTGGTGCAAGCAATGGATTAATTACAGTAACAACTACTTGCGGAATTGCAAATAGTGCAACATCTTTCACTGTAATTAATTACGCTACCTTGAATTTCAAAGTTTATATACAAGGACTTTATTCGTCAGGCATGCTCTCGCCTGCTTTGTTTAACCAAGGTGTTAGCGCAAATAATACGGTGGCGGATTCGATTCAAATTATTTTGCGACAAGCAGCAAGTCCTTATTTAATTGATACCATTATAAAAACACTTTTACCTCGAACAGGAATGTTAACAATTATACTG
>JANNXV010000327.1:0-46786 GCA_031409815.1 Bacteroidota bacterium | reverse complement strand
GGGATAAAGTTGATTGAGTTAAATCCTTTGCGCCACTTAATCCCAATTTACCGTCACTACCATGGCAGTTTGCGCATTCAGTATCAAAAATATTTTTTCCCAGCTCAGAGGCATCTATACCTGAACCAATATTAAATCCATTTGCATGTTCTTTTTTAAAGTTTGGAGATTTAGTTTCAGATATACCATAGATATAAACCAAAATCAAAAACGAAAGCAATGCTAACACTTTGTTCGACTTCTTAAAAGCTACTATTGCCAACGGAATAACAATAGCGATACAAGCAATTTTAACCCACAGCCAATCCCCTTTATTGCCCGTTTTTAGTGCCAAAAAAATTCCTGTTAATAGAAAAAGGGTGCTAATAATCATTTCAGGGATTTTTGTTTTCTGAATAAATGACTGCAGGGTTTCCCTTTTGTTGAATAGTAACAATGCCGTTTTAACTAAGTATAGCAAAAGAAAAAGTGTTACTACTAAATTATGGGTGTGTAATATTCCGGTGTACATACGATTTATTTTATGGATGGTAAAAATAAAGCTAGTTGCCTTATGATTTCAACCTATTGCAAAAAAGAAGATACGAGTATTTAACTACCTTAACAGATTAACTGTTCCTTCGTATTTATAGGGCTTGCCACTTCCGGTTATCATATCAAAACGATAATAATACACTCCGGATTGAACCTGATTGCCACTTAAATCATGCCCGGTAAAAGGTTCTTGTGGATTGCTGGTAACAAAAACTTTCATGCCCCACCGATTCCAGATCGACATCTCGAAACTCTGAACATCAAGGCCATAATTCAATGATGGGAACGTTTCATTTTTGCCATCGTTGTTGGGAGTGAATGCCGATGGAAGGTAAAATGGTGCGACAGGAAATTGGATCTCAAAATAATCTCTGCAACCACCCAAATTAGATGATTCTAAAACTATGGTATAAACTCCCGGATCCTTATAAGCATGTACCGGATTTTCATCGGATGATCCACTATTATCTCCAAAATTCCAATAGTACTTTATTGCATTTTGACTTTGATTAATAAACTTAATTTCCGAACCAAATAAAGAAGTTCCGGCTTCAGGAGTAGTTATAAACTTCGCGATTGGTTCAGGGATGCCCTGCAATATTATTTCAACACTATCAGATGACTTGCATCCATAAGGACTATTTACGATTAGCACTACGTTATAAGCGCCTAAAGAATCAAATGTATGTATCGGTGAAACAGTAAATGCTGTTTGACCATCTCCAAAATTCCAGAAATAAACGGAATTAGGTTCGGTAATTGTTTGATTAATAAATTCTACTCTCAGTGTATTGCAATCGCGAGTACTATCAGTTGTAAACGCAATGGCCGGGTAAGGATGTACATTTACCGGAACTGTATTAGAAGCTGCGGTGCATCCGTTTACATCCGTAATCACCACATAATAATTACCTGTTTGAGATGCATAAATTGAAGGAGTAGTTAAACCATTGCTCCAATTATAAGCAACTGCATTAGCTGAAGTAATGAGTACACTATCGCCTTCGCAAAAACTGGTATTACCGTTTACTTGAACCGAAGCAGAAGCAGAATTCACAACAATCGATTGTGCAGATGACGTAACGCTGCAGGTATCAGCATTTGTTACTGTAACAAAATAGTTGCCTGCATTGTAGGCACTAATACTAGCTGTTGTTGCTCCGTTACTCCAAACATATGCAATGCCCGCATTAGCTGATAAAATTACCTGACCACCAATGCAAAAAGTGGTTGCACCTTGAGGAGTGATAACAGCTGTTGGATTGCTTTGAAAGGTGGTAAGTGATGAAGAAACTGCCGAACAATTATCGTTATTAGTTACGGTAACACTATAACTTCCATTACCATTAACATTAATGTTTTGAGTGGTTGCTCCATTCGACCATAACCAAGCTGTACCTGAATTAGCTCCAATATTTAGCGAAGCGTTCGGACAAATATTTACATTGCCAAATGCAGTAATGTTTGCTGTTGGTTGGCTAACTAAAATTGTTACAGGAGAAGAAATAGCAACACAACCATTGGTATTGGTAACAGTTACATTGTACTGTCCATTTTGAGTTGCATTAATTGAAGAAGCTGTTGAACCATTACTCCATAAATATCCACTACCGGTATTGGCCGTTAAAGTAACTTGTTCATTAGGGCACAGAAGAGTATCACCACTTAGTGCAATTGATGCAACAGCAGAATTAACAATTACATTCTGCGAGGTGGAGACAGCATCACAACCCCAATTATCGGTTACTGTTACAGTGTAATTACCCGCTTGCAAAACAGTAATATTTTGTGTTGTTAATCCATTGCTCCATAAATAGGAAGTGCCGTTATTAGCATTAAGTCTTACACTATCACCGTCACAAAAAGTAGTGTTTCCAACAGGTATAATTACCGCAACCGGATTGCTGACCCCAATAGTAAGAGCAGCTGTAGCGGTACAGTTATCAGCATTAGTAACTGTAACTACATAACCACCGGCCGAACCAACATTTATCGATTGTGCGGTAGCTGCATTACTCCACAAATAAGATGCACCACTATTTGCATTTAATTGAATGGATGAATTTGGACAGATGGTGGTATTTCCAACATAGGTGATGTTAGCAATGGGTTGACTTACTGTGATATTTTCAGGAGAAGAAGTAGCAACACAAGTATTGAGATTGGTAACAACAACTGTAAAAATTCCGGTTTGATTCACATAAATGTTTTGCGTGGTTGCTCCATTACTCCATAAATAACCGCCTCCGGTATTGGCAGTTAGCAATACGCTATCGCCCTGGCAAATTAAATTATTACCTGAGTTTGTTATGGAAGCGGTAGCTGAGTTTACATTTACTGATGTAACAGTAGAAACAGCAGAACATCCACCGGAATTGGTAACAGTAACTGTATAGTTTCCGGTTGCATTTACACTAATGGATGATGTGGTTGAACTATTACTCCACAGATAGGTGAAACCTACACCAGTGTTTGCAGATAATGTTACATTTCCGGGCTGACAAAACGTAGTGGGTCCAGAGGCAGCAATAGCGGCTATAGGCACACCGACAGTTGTTGAAATAGATGGAGAAGTAGCAGAACATGCGGTTTGATAAACGGTTACAGTATATGTTGCTGCATTACTTACTAAAATACTTTGAGTGGTTGCTCCGTTGCTCCATAAATAACCGATGCCGGGATTCGCTGTTAATGTTACATTACCTCCTGGACATAAATTAATTGACGCGGACGGTGTTATAACTGCAGCTGCTGCACCCGAAAGCACACTAACAATATTAGATATCGTATCACCACAACCGGCCGAATCGGTAACTGTTACTACATAGTTACCTGCTGCTGAAGCCCATATACTTTGAGAAGTAAAACCACCTGGCGACCATAAATAAGCACTATCTCGATTAGCTGTTAATTTAACACTATCACCAGGGCACAAAGTAATAGGGCCAACAGGATTAATATGCGCATAAGGAGTGCTTCCTAAAATGTGAAAAGGCAAATTCATTTGTACGCATGAATAAGAAGCATCATGTGCAAGCATTTGGTAAGTTCCAGGCTGAGTAACTTGAATTGATTGAGTAGTTCCATAAATACCCCAGTTATATTCCTGAGAATTAGCTGCTGTAAGCGTAATAGTGTCGCCTGGGCAAATAAACAATGAATCGGTACCAGCAGAAGTTCCTCCGGATGAATACACAGGAACGAACCCTCCACCAAAACTATGTGCTTCTAAAAATACGCCTGAATCAAAAATTTGATCGTTACAATTTCCAACAGCAAGTTTTATGTGATAGGTACCACAGATTTTTACTGCAACTTTAGCTTCCAACACATGCGTCATTCCATCAAAAATTATTGTGATACCACTGTTAGCTGTGTATAACGATGAATACGCTAAAGATTGATTAGGGCCACTGCAATTTCCGCCTCCGGCTGCAGCGCCTGGAACACCGGGGTTAATAGAGTTGATAGAAACAGGAAGATTAGTACCTGGGATTCGTGCTAAATTATAATTAGAATAATTAGCGCCAGTAGGATTTGGCCCTGAAATAAAAAACCCAAATACATCATTAAATCCTGAACAAACATATTCGGGATACTCCTCAGAACCAAAAACATATCTGAATCTTAAAGTGTCAGTTAAGGGTTGAAAATCAAATTGCAGCACAGCCGCATCCTGCACTGTTCCAGAGGCTATTGATTGCAATTGCGGGTCGCCAACTGTAGTGCTTGGGCCGCTAATTTGGGTCCCTGCAGGATTTGGAATGTAATTAGCGTTATCAGAACTTAATATAATCCCCTCTGTAAATCCCACATTTGAGGTGCCTGTAAAAGTTGCCAAAGCGCCCGGAACACCTGTAAAAGTTACGTTTTGAACAGATCCCGGCATCACACCTGAAGGTGCTAAAAATGTGTTTAATACAACGTTTGCTGCATTTGCAGGCGACACTGTACTAACTACTATTTGCCCTGAACTGAAAAAAGGAATGATACAAAAAAGAAAAAAGTAAATAAATGATAATCGTAATTTCATTTTGCCCCGCTAAATTTCAAACCAAATATATAAACAATAAGCTTTCGTTCAGTTAAACTTTAGGTGAGTAACCTAAAAAACCAGCCTAAGACACTTTATAACTGCTTAAAAAACCATATCTGGTTAAAGTCTCTGTATCTTTTTGGTGACGATTCCATTGTCAGATACAACCTTTAAAAAATAAAAACCGGGTTTTAGATCTTTTAATGAAATACGCTTAGTTTTCGACAAATCAGCTATTGCAATTTGCTTAATTTCCGTTCCATTTAAAGTCACAACGGTAACTATTGTTTCTTTCGAGAAATTATCTTGAGCACTAATCAATATTTCATCTGTAAACGGATTTGGAGAAACCACAAATTGATCATTTATTTGGTGCTGATTAAATCCAACGAAACAGGTAGAATCAATCACGATTTTATGTTGAGCAGAAACCGCTACACATCCATTTGCAGGGTTGGTGACAATGAAATCAACTGTGTTTTGCTGCGCAACAAAGGTAGTTTGAGTGGTGTCGCCATTTGACCAACTATAGGATACGGACTTAGCAGCAGTAAGTTGAGTTGTTACACCCAAACATAAAATGGTAGAATCTAAAGCTGCTGTAACACCCACATTGCCGGTCGAATGAATTCGTGGTGGGCCGCCACCAAATGTATTTGATTGAAGAAACACACCCGAATCGAAAATTCCATCTCCTACATTTCCTACCGCTAATTTGATATGATAATTATCGCAAACTACTACAGGAATTGTAATTTGTAATACAGTAGTTAATCCATCAAAGATTACCGTTGTTCCTCCCATATTATTAACATAGAGATTCGAATAGGATAATGATTGATTGAGGCCTGTACAATTTGTTCCGCCACCTGACGATCCTACAATACCAGGATTAACCGAATTAATACTAACGGGTAAAGTCGAGCCCGGTATAAGCGCTACATTGTAGTTTGAATAAGTTCCCCCGGCAGGATTTTGGCCGCTAATAAAAAAACCAAACACATCATTAAAATAAGAACATACATACTCCGGATATTCTTCAGATGCAAAAACATAACTGAATTTTAAAGTATCGGTTGCAGGAGCAAAATCAAATTCTAATACTGAAGCATCTTGAACGGGATTGGTTGCTATCGATTGTAATTGCGGGTCCCCTAAAGCATTGTTGGGTCCACTAATTTGGCTACTGGCAGTATTGGGAATATAGTTGCAATTATCTGTACATAAAATTATTCCATCACTAAATCCGAGGTTTGATGTCCCAGTAAAAGACCCTAATGCACCCGGAACACCGGTAAATGACACATTGCTTACACTACCAACCCCGGGACCAAAAAAAATATTTTGAACCACACTATCAGCTTGAGAAGGGTAGTAAGTGTTGATGGCTAATTGCGCATTAATTTTAAAAGCGCAAAAACAAGCCATTGTGAAAACAAGATGGGCAGCTATTTTTTTCATCAACCGAAATTACACATAATATTTTTTATAGAAGATGGATTTATTTTAATGCTGATTTTAATTTACTCAAATCGAATTTCTTAAGTAATAGTTGAGCAATATCAGCAGGTCCATAAATTTTAATTGTAATGGAATTTTGCTTTCTCCAGTTGGCTGAAGTCGGATGCTGAATTTGTAAATTCCCCTCTTTATCGGCACTGTATTTTCCAAGATAAACCATAGTTACCCAAATGGCGTTTCCATTGTTTATTTGTTTTGATAAAGTTGACCAATCAGCTCCTGCAACATCGATTTTTTTGCTCTCCGTCCTATTAACTTCAACAGGAATTGCAATGAATAACGAATCGCTTAACGGGAAATCGTTACTAATAATTTCCAAATGAGTAGGTGCGCCCCAAATATCAGCGTTGATATTTTGCAATTGAATTTGTGCTTCTTGTCGGGATATTTCTTTCTCAGAAATTTTTTTCTTCACCTGATTTTCGTCCTCATTGCTTTTTTGAGCACGTTTCAAATAATCGTTCATCAAAGCGGTGCCCGATTTCGGATAAAACTCAATATGCGCTTTGCATGACATATAATTTTTTTTTGCCGAATCGGCTTTTATTGATGGTGGTTGCTTTGCATAGGATGGATGCAAAATACTCCAACTTTCGCTCATGTTTACGTCCCATTCGTCAGAAACTTTTGTTACAATGGCATCCTCAAAAAGTTTTTGCATTTCTTGCTGCACCGCTATTTCGCTTTTGCCTAAATGGTAAAATTGGTCAGCCCAGTTTCCCTGATAAATTATTTTGGAAGTGCTAGGAATTTTCTGTGCTACTATTGAAAAGGGTATCAGCAGCAGGCAAATAATTTTCGAAGTATTGTTTTTCATCTTTCCTATTTACATCATCGGTACACAAAAGTACCGTAATACGCCTAAGAACACTTGAAGTGATACTTGAATTAGTTAGTTTTGCCGATCTTAAAAAATTAAACTACAATGGGAGCAGAAACCGCTATGGCAACTGGATTTAATATAAGTGAAACACTTAAGAAATTAGGTATTAAGGAAATTAATAGTGGTGCTTCTACCGGCACTAAATGGTTTAACACCACCGGTGAAGTAATTGAATCCTTTGCATCGGCTGATGGTGCTTTGATCGGAAAAATTAAACAAGGCACTACTGATGATTATGAAACCATTATAAAAACTGCAGAAGCAGCTTTTATTAAATGGAGAATGTTACCCGCCCCTCACAGAGGTGAGGTTGTTCGCCAAATAGGCAATAAACTACGTGAGTATAAAGAACCATTGGGACAATTGGTTTCTTATGAAATGGGTAAGATTTATCAGGAAGGTTTAGGCGAGGTTCAAGAGATGATTGACATCTGTGATTTTGCCGTAGGACTTTCAAGACAATTATACGGGCTTACCATGCACAGCGAGCGACCAAAACATCGTATGTATGAGCAATACCATCCATTAGGAATTGTAGGTGTTATTTCCGCCTTCAATTTTCCGGTAGCAGTTTGGAGTTGGAATGCAATGCTTGCTATGGTTTGTGGAGATTGCGTGGTTTGGAAACCATCATCAAAAACACCGCTGTGTGCAATTGCTGTTCATAATATTATTGCTGATGTACTGAAAGAAAATAATGTACCCGAGGGCGTTTGTAATTTAATTGTGGCGAGCTCTAAATATGTAGGAGATAATTTTTTAGCTGATAAAAGAGTTCCATTAATTTCTGCCACCGGATCCACTCGTGTGGGTAAGCGTGTTGGCGCAATTGTAGGAGAAAGATTGGGAAGAAGTTTGCTTGAATTGGGTGGTAACAATGCTATCATCATTACGGAAAATGCAGACCTAGACATGGCATTGCGCGCTACTTTGTTTGGTGCTGTGGGTACTGCCGGCCAACGCTGCACTTCAACCCGCAGATTAATTATCCACGAAAGTGTGTATGAAAATTTCAAACAAAAATTGGTAAAGGCTTATGAGCATATTCAAATAGGACATCCTTTGGATTCAAAAACATTGGTTGGACCATTGATTGATAAAACTGCTGTGGATGATTTTAATACTGCTATTGAGCGTGTGAAGAAAGAAGGTGGAACTATTTTGATTGGCGGAAAAAATTTAACTGGCGAAGGTTTTGAAAGTGGTTGTTATGTGGAACCTTGTATAGCAGAAGTGCCAAAAAATATTCCAATCGTATGTCACGAAACATTTGCTCCGGTTTTGTATATTATGAAATACAAAACCATCGATCAGGCAATTGAAATGCAGAACGATGTGCCACAAGGTTTGTCTTCTTCCATCTTTTCAAGAAACATGTTAGAGACCGAAAAATTTCTTTCGCACGAAGGATCAGATTGTGGCATTGCAAACGTAAACATTGGCACCAGCGGTGCCGAAATAGGTGGTGCTTTTGGTGGTGAAAAGGAAACCGGTGGTGGACGCGAAAGTGGAAGCGATAGCTGGAAAATTTATATGCGCAGGCAAACCAACACCATTAATTATTCTACTGAATTACCATTAGCGCAAGGAATACGGTTTGACCTTTAATGTTAAGCTATAAACTTTGTTAGTGCTTGTTTATATAATTGTGAAATAATTTTTTTGCGATATACTTTTTTTTAGCTTAATTCGATATCTTGCATCATCATTTTAACCTAGATTCAAGATGAAAAAAAATACCACCTCATTAATCATTGCATTTGCAATAACAATGTTGCAACAAATGCAAACCGCAAATGCACAAGCACTATGCGATTCGTTGATAGCGCCCTGCTCTGATACCTATTCTGAAAACGGATTTTATTTTCAACTGCAGGCAGGCGCAGCCAACACGTTGATAAAATCATTCTCAACAATATCACAAAACGTGGGAGTAAGAGATGTGGCCATCTATTATAAAACCGGAAGTTATGCTGGGTTCGAGTCAAATAGTAGTGCTTGGACTATAATCGGTTCTGCATCCGGTTTTGATCCACTCAATAGTTTGTCGTGCCCTATTCCGGAAACAAAAATTCCTATTAATGTTAATCTTTGTATTCCATCAGGGCAGGTATACTCCTTTTATATCATCCGATCAAACGGTTCCGGAACATTTGAAGCCAATAAGGCAACACCTGAAGGTCAAATAGCAGTGACTGACGGTTCAATCAGCTTGTATTCCGGCAAAGGAACTGTTGATTTCTTCCCTTTTCAGGGAAGCTTTCTTCGTGACAGTCTTACCTTTCAGGGAACTATTGATTATTCATGTGGTTGTTCGGTTACAGGAACAAGCCACTTAAATGCCGAAAACAATGAAGTAACTTATCCAGTGCCTGCAAATGATAAAATTAATTTTGATTTTTATTCGGTTGCTGATAATTTAATTGCAATTAATGTTTTTGATATGAATGGAAGAAAAGTACTACATCAGTTGCAACCAGTAAAAATTGGATTAAATAAAATTACCATTGAAGTAAGAAATCTCCATTCCGGAATTTATTCGTTTCAATTAACGAATCAAGATCCATCAGCTATTATTCTTAAAAAGAGTGTATTTGTAAAAGAGTAAAAACTGATTGTCTTACTTTTTAAAATTTTATTTCGGGCATGCTTTTATGCTTTTCATAAAGCAGATGAATCAATCCATCTGACAAACCAATTTGTGGTACCAGTATGTTTGAAATGTTGGCATTTTTCATCACCGATAAAAATATTTTGGCAGCCGGAACAATTACATCGGCACGATCAGGATTTAGATTGAGTTGGGTAATGCGTTCGCCAATTGTAAAATGTTCGAGATACTCATGTAGCTCTTTCAGTCGTTCATAGGTAAGCGGTTTGGATTCTTTTTTACCCGACATTTTAATCAGTTTATTGATATTACCTCCCGAACCAATTCCTGTTAAGGGCTGATATCCTGCAGTGTTTTTCCTAACCCAATCTTTAAAGCCATTCCAGGTTTCTTTGCTAACTTGTTCCTGTAAAAAACGAATTGTACCAACGTTAAACGATTGTGATGCTACAATTTTTTCGTTAGCAAATAGGGTTAGCTCCGTGCTACCTCCTCCAACATCGATATATAAATACGATTGCCCTTTTTCGA
Source organism: Bacteroidota bacterium (assembly GCA_031409815.1). Lineage (GTDB taxonomy): Bacteria > Bacteroidota > Bacteroidia > AKYH767-A > OLB10 > JANLUX01. The sequence continues at coordinate 36,670 of JANNXV010000327.1, read as the reverse complement.
GATGTTCAGCAATGTGGTTGGAATAAATTATTTGCGCTTCTGTTTTACCGTCTACTATTTCGATTTCTATTCCACTTGTTTGTTTAACCAGTCGTATTATCTCTTCACCGTTTTCAGCTTCACGCATGGCTGAAGTGGCACAAGCACGATAATCAATGGCTCCAAAGACTTCAATCAGCTGCTTAAACGCTTTCATTGTCTTACACAATTGCATTACCTTTTCCTGAGTTATTCTTTTATACCGAAAGGCATCTTCGCCCAAACGAATGGGCATTCTGAATAATTCAGACTTTTTAAAAAATGCATCGCCATCGTTTTCAAATACGGTGCATAATAATAACCGTACCGCATTAGAGCCTATATCAATGGAAGCAAAGCGCATTAGTGTGTGAATTTAATAAAATGGTTATACCTCTTGTGGAACAACATCCTTTGCTGGGGATACAAGAGAACTAAAATAATGGTAGATCGCATTTTGAGATCTTACCTTTTTTCCGGGATGGTTGGCGTAAATGTTTTGTTGATCTTGATCTAAAATGCGTGCTTTAACATTATCGGCCCATTGTATTTCCATCAATTTCTTTAATTGATTTTGTACTTGAACATCATAAATAGGAACTGCCACTTCTGAACGAAAATCAAGATTCCGTTGCATCCAGTCAGCAGAAGCGAGATAAAGTTTTTCTTTGCCTCCATCACAAAAATTAAAAATACGCGCATGTTCCAAGTATCGGTCAACAATACTTATGGCTTCAATATTTTCACTTAAGCCCTCTTTACCCGGTATCAATGAACAAATACTTCTAACAATTAATCTTATTTTAACTCCTGCTTGTGATGCTTTATATAATTCCTTTATCATTTCAGGGTCGGTTAGACTATTTAATTTTAAAAAAATCCACGCTTCTTTATTGTTTTTAGCATTGTCAATTTCATTTGCGATTAGATGCAGCAATCGTTTACGCATAAAAAATGGCGAAACCAATAAGTGCTTATATGTTCCGGTTTTATAATTATCCTGATAAAACTGAAACATACGTGCTACTTCGTTTGTGATTCGGCTATCAGCAGTTAAAAGACTATGATCACAATAAACCATTGCGGTGTCTTCGTTAAAATTACCGGTTCCTATGTGAGCATATTGAACTATTTTACGCTGTTCTTCCCTGGTTATCAAAAACAATTTGGTATGTGCTTTTAATCCGGGCACACCATAAATAATGCGTGCACCTTCTTCGTGCAGTTTATTTGCCCACTTAATATTTGCTTCCTCATCAAACCGAGCCTGCAATTCAACTACCACTGTTACTTGTTTATTGTTTTTTATTGCATTAATAAGCGCATTAACAATTTTAGAATTTTTACTTGCACGATAAAGAGTGATATGAATGCTTTTGACTTTTGGATCAATAGATGCTTCGCGTAAAATATCAATTATGTAGTGGTAACTCTGGTAAGGAAAAGAGAGCAAAACATCTTGTTGCTTAATAATTTTAAGTAAACTGGTTTTTGGTTTAAGTACAGGATGCGTTAATGGATAAAGCTTGGTATACCTTAATTCAGTTTTCTTTAAAGATGGGAAACGCATAAAATCTACAAAGTTATGATAGCGTCCGCCAGGTATTGGAAGATCATCTTTACTTAAACGAATTCTTTTCATCAGGTAAGCCAGTGTTTCTTCAGGCATTTCTTCATCATACGTTAAACGCACCGGCTCACCTGTTTTTCTACGCTTGATGCTTTCAGCTACTTTCTTTACCAGGCTTTTGGTTACATCCTGTTCAATATCCAATTCGGCATCGCGCGTTAATTTGATGATATGAGCATTGATAGTGCTGTATTCAAAATTGAAAAACAAATCGTCAAGGCAATAGCGAATAACATCTTCCAACAACAATATGTATTTATTCTCTTTTGGTAACACAAGAAACCGCGACACAATATCGGATGGCACTTCCACTAATGCATATTTTGCCTTTTCGCTTTTCTCCTTTTTATACATCGTAACCATCAGATACATACCATTGTCTCTCAAAAAAGGAAATTTTTTGGTGTTATCCAGCATTATGGGAACTAATGCAGGCAATATTTCATCATGAAAAAAAGATCGTACAAACTGCCCATGTTCAGCAGTTAATTGTTTTTCGTTAATGATGAAAATACCATGCAGCTCCAATTCTTTCAAAATGGTTTGGTACGAATAGTAGAAACGCTCCTGCTGAGCAATAATTATTTTTTGAATCTGAGCGTGCAAATCTTCGGGGTTTATCCCCCCAAGAATTTCTGCTGCTTTGGTACCACCTACCTTCATCATGCGCATAAGTGTTGCCACACGCACACGTATAAATTCATCGCGGTTATTGCTATAAATCCCTAAAAATTTTAAGCGTTCAAGTAAAGGAACCGTTGGGTCGTTTGCTTCCTGCAAAACGCGGTCGTTAAAGGAGAGCCAGCTGACATCACGATTGATTAAAGCTATTTGCTCTTTTTTCATAAAAATTAAAAATTATCTTTTTCTCTTAACCGCTTTTGCAGGGGCTTTTGGTATTGCTTTACGTGTAGCTTTTTTAATTGCAATGGGTGTGCGGGGCTTGGCAGCTTCTTTAGCTTTTATTAATGCCTTGTTTGCCTTGGCAAATTTTTTCGAGAGGCTTTTAGCAGCTTCCTTTATATGCTTATTAATTGTTTTTGTCGCGATTTCATTTTGTTTTTTTAGCTCTGCAATCAGCGAGGTTATCAAATGTGCTTCCAGTTTTTTACGTGCTTCTTTTTCCATTATAATAAGTTGTTATGTTAAAATTTTATGAATGACAAAGTTAATTAAGACTTCAAATATTAAATTATAGAACAACTATTCAAAAATTTGGGCCAAACCTTAATATTAACTTAATATTGTAAATGGGTTTAATAATGATGGAATTGGGCTGCCAACCAAATGAAATAACGATTAAAATTTGCACTTATCTAGCCACAACTATTTATCAGCTAATGAATCAGGATGACTTAATTATTCTTTTAATTTACGGTTTTATATTTGCTAAACAGTTACAATTGCAAAATCACTATGCTTAAAATTGACATACACACCCATATTATTCCTGAACACATGCCCAAGTGGGCTGAGAAATTTGGCTATGGCGGTTTTATTTCTTTAGACCACCACAAATCCTGTTGTGCCCGTATGATGATTGGAGATAAATTTTTTAGGGAGATTGAAGACAATTGCTGGAGTGCTGAGACTCGAATTAAAGAATGTGAACATCATGGCGTGCATGTTCAAGTACTGAGTACTATACCGGTTATGTTCTCTTACTGGGCAAAACCAAAAGACACGCTTGAACTTTCCAGATTTTTGAATGACCATATAGCGGAGATTGTTCAACGATATCCTAAAAAATTTATTGGGCTTGGCACCGTTCCCATGCAGGACCCTGAACTTGCCATACATGAATTAGAACGTTGTATGAAAATGGGTTTACATGGTGTTCAGATTGGTTCGCATGTGGTGGAAGACTGGAATCTCGGATCGCTTTCTTTGTTTCCATTTTTTGAAGCGGCCGAAAAATTAAGTGCTTCCATTTTTGTTCATCCCTGGGATATGGCGGGTCAACAACGAATGGAACGCTATTGGTTACCCTGGCTATTGGGCATGCCAACCGAAACAGGTCTTGCTATTTGTTCGATGATTTTTGGAGGCGTGTTTGAGAAATTACCTAATCTCAGAGTTGCATTTGCTCATGGTGGCGGAACATTTCCATCATTGATAGGCAGAATTGAGCATGGTTTTGATAGCCGCCCTGATTTGGTAGCCATTCATAATAACGTGAACCCACGAAAATACGTAGGTAAATTTTTTATTGATTCGTTGGTGCACGATGCGGATGTGCTCAATTTTTTGGTTAAGTTTTTAGGTGCTGATAGAATTGCTTTGGGTAGCGATTATCCATTCCCCTTAGGAGAATTGGTGCCTGGTAAATTAATTGACTCGATGAACTTTAATGATCGTATTAAAGAGCAATTATTAAGTGGCTCAGCTTTGGAATGGTTGAATGAGAAGAAAGAAAAGTTCTTGTACTAGATATCACTCAAACCATCTTTTTTGATGTGCTAAATTGATTGCCTGCGCTTTGGAACTCACGTGCAACTTATCATAAATATTGGCAATGTGTTTGCGAACAGTGTGTGTGCTTAAAAAAAGTTTCTGTGCAATAATTTTATAATCATAGCCATTTACTAAAAGTTTAAGCACTTCAATTTCACGTTCTGATAATTCGTGCTCTGGTGTGCTATCGGGCGATTGTGGTTGAGTAGTTGAAGCAGTTGCCTTCATCAGCATATTCATCGCTTTGCGGGCAATGGAGGGACTCATTGGCACTCCGCCTACTTCCACAATCTGTTGAACATAATCTTCGATCACACTTATTTTTTCATCTTTTAATAAGTATCCATTAGCACCTGCTTTAATGGCTTCAAATATTTTTTCGTCATCGTCAAAAACGGTGAGCATTAAAAATTTTACTTCAGGATATATGGCGTGTGCATTAGCCACTGTTTCAATTCCATCCATTTCGGGCATCTCAATATCCATTAAAACAACCTGAGGAAAATTTTTGCCATCCAATGCTTTCATTTTCTCCATAAAGTCAACACCGTTTTTAGCCATAAAAATAACCTCCACCATTTTGGAATGGCGCAATTGTTCACTCAGCAAAATTCGGTTTTGCGGTTTGTCGTCCACAATGGCAATTTTAAACAACATGGATTGATTTATTTCTGGCGTCAAAATTCTATTTCAATTATCATTGAATCAATAACTCATTTGTGTTATATACCGATTACATTTAGGTTTTGTTAATCACCACAATAGTTCCATTATTTATCTCACTTGCAATGTTAATTTGCGCGTTTATTTGATGTGCGCGTTGTTGCATGTTCTCCAGGCCAAAATGATTTTCAAAATTTTGTTTAGTATTAAATCCTTTGCCATTATCAGTAATGCTTATTTTCCAAGTACTGTTTTTATCCGAATAGAAGTCTAAATGAATTTGTTTTGCATCGGCATGCATGATGGCATTGTTGATGGCTTCTTGACAAATTCTGAAAATATTGAGCGATTCAATGGCAGTGAATAAAATTTCTTGTTCAATTTTTTCTGTAATGGTCAATTCGATTTCAGGTCGGTTGCTTAATTGTAATTGTGTAAAAGATTTTAGGCGGTCGGTTAGATCACGAAAATTAATATGCTCCTTTTTTAATGCCCAAATTGTTTCACGCAAGTCGGCAATGGTTTTTCGCGCGGTGTTGTCAATGTCGTTTAGGTATTCCGTTTCTTGTTTTAACATTGAGTTTGAATTGCCTTTTACAAATTCAATTTTTCGACTGATAAAACTTAGTTGCGTTCCGATATTATCATGCAGTTCGGCTGCAATGCGTTTTCGCTCGTCTTCTTTTGCATGCGATACTTCCACTATGGCTTTGCTTCGTTGACGTTGTTTGTACTGATTAAAAACTAAAAATGTTATGATGCCTACCAATAAAAATAATGCGGATGAACCATAAAGCCAATAGTTACGTCTTGTTAAATCCAAATCCTGTTTAATAATTATTTTTTCTTTTTTAGCCACTTCATATTTTGCTTCCATATCAGCAATTGCCTGTTCTGAATTTTTTTGATAAAGTGTATCTTTCAAACTGATTATGGTACGTAATGTATTGGCATATTCTTCTTGTTTATTTGCAGCCAGATAATTTTCGGAAAGTGCATTATATAAGAAGATTAGTTTAGATAAATTATTAGTGCCTTTAGCAATTGAAATTCCTTTTTGAGCCAATTCGATTCCTTTTCCTGTTTCATTGATAGAAGCATAGAAAGAAGATAGCTGAGCCATATCGCTGATCACAAAAATTACATCACCAATTTGCTTTCGCATTTCAAAAGCTTCTTCCATATCTCTTTCTGCTGCAGTAAAGTTTTTTTGCTTCATATACATATCAGCTCTTATGTTAAGCGCATTTGCCATGCCTGTTAAGTTTTCGTCTTCACGTGCACACTTCAAAGCCAGGTTGATAAAGTAAAAAGCAGTGTCGTTCATTTCAATATTGTTATAACAACTGGCAATGTTCGAAAACAAAAAACTTGCTTTATACAATTGGTTAGTATCGGTAGTATAATTTATTCCATTACTTAACCACTTAATAGCATCGTTGTAATTACCTATTTCCATATTAGCCCAACCCATCACTGCATAAGCACTAAGCACTCGTGAAGTATCTTTCACTTTTTCGGCTTCCTGTAAAAGCAAAAAACTATTTTCAATGGCTTCTTTCGACTGTCCCTTTCTAATAAAAGTGGTAATTTTTACATTGATTAACCTTAAGCGCGTGTCAATATATTTTTTTTGAGGTGGCAGTATTGCAAGCAAGCTATCAATTGATTCGAGCGATTCTGAAAATTTACCGGTTCTGCTTAAATACTGGCAATTCATTATTTCAAATCGGAAATACTCCGGACTTTGCAGAGTACAAAGTTTTTTCCCAAGTTGAATATATTTTAACAAGTTGCTATCCGACATCGAATAATTTCGAGAACAGATATTTAATACTGCTTGTAATTTTTCTTCTTTTGATTGTGACTTTGAAAGCAGATTAATCAAACTGTCCAACTTGGCAGTTTGGGCTTCTGTAAAGCAAGAGAAAAAACAACAAGCCACTACCAAAACTATAGCAAACAACAACTGTTTTTTTAAGGGTTTATTTTTTTGCATGAACTGCTAAAATAGCGCAAATGAGTTATTGATGCAAAAGAAGGTTAAACTGACTTTTGTATCGTTAAATAAAACACTCAAATCAAATTTTATAATCAAATGAAAACACTCAAACTTATTATTTCGTTATGGTGCCTCCTTTTTACAGGAATTGCACAACAAGCTTATGCTGTTGCTGAAACAGAACCTAACAACACTTGGAATCAGGCAAATGTGATTACGCTTGGCGCAGCCGGAACAGGTACTGCAGGGCTTGCTCAAAACCAGGATTGGTGGCGGGTAACATCCGCAACCGATGGTATGCTTACCATCAATTATACTGCAACCAATGGGATGTATGTTCGTTGCGAGGTGTACGATACCCTCGGTTCGCCAGCAATTGCAACCGGCAGTAGTACAAGTGGAACAACCTCATTCAATGCTGACGGACTTAAAGCAGGTACCTATTATATTCTATTATTTGCGTACTATACAACTGAAGCACCCAATTATTCTTTTACTCCTACATGGACAACACCTGCACAGGCAAATGATATGGAACCCAACCAAACAAAGGCAACAGCGCAAGTGTTGCCTTTAAACGGAAGCACTACCGGACACGTAGGGTATTTTTATAAAAACCAACGCGACACTATTGATTGGTATAAATTAACTACTAATAAAGATGGCAGAATAGATTGGACGTTAACATCGGCAAATGGCAATTATGTGTGGGCTGTATTGTATGATAATGACGGAGTAACACCATTGCATGCATTAAACACCTACACTACTGGAACTGCAACATGGAGTGCTGATGGTTTGGCAATCGGCACCTATTATATTGCAGTCTATTGTTACTATAATAATCAATTTGCTCCTTATACTTTATCAAATTCATTGGTGCTTCCGGCAGTTGTTGCTGATGCTGAACCTAATGGAACAAGAGCTCAAGCATTAAATATTAACCTTGGCGACTCTGCCGTAGGACACGTTAATTACTATTACAATCATTTGCGTGATACTGCTGATTGGTATAAAGTAACCACAACACTCGATGGACAGTTGAATTACAGTATTCAATCTTATTCCGGTTCCTATATTTGGGTAAGGCTTTATGATAATGATGGGGTAACTCCTTTACATGCTGCAAACACTTACACCACAGGTTTTGGAAATTGGTCAGATGATGGTCTTGCGGCAGGAACTTATTACCTCAAAGTTTATAGTTATTATGATAATGATTTTGAACCTTATAAATTAAAAGTTAGTCAAACTATTCCTCCGGTAACCATTGATACCGAGCCTAACGGAACTAAAGCCCTTGCAACTACACTAATGCCTAACGACTCCGTAACCGGTCATACGGGTTATTACTATAATCAAGTAAGGGACTCTTTTGATTGGAGAAAAATTACCATTACAAGCAACGGAAAATTGGATTGGACACTTAGCTCACAAAATGGTAATTATGTATGGGCTATTCTTTATGATAATAATGGAACAACTCCTTTATATGCTTTAAACACTTATACAACTTCAACAGCTACATGGTCAGTAGATGGGCTGGCTCCAGGCACCTATTATATGTTAGTTTATATCTATTATAATTATCAATTTGCTCCTTATTATTTAAAAACCAAGTTTACACCTGCAGGTAATGATGCAGAACCTAACGGAACCAAAGCACTTGCAAAAACAAAAGTGCTAAACGATTCTCTTCTGGGAACTATCGGATATTATTACAATGGAGTGCGTGATACCAATGATTGGTTTAAGATTACAACAACCAATGACGGTCAACTTAGTATAAAATTGTACCCATTTAGCGGTAGTTTTACCTATTTAACTGTGTACGACAATAATGGTACTACAGTGCTTTATAATCAATATGCCCCCAGTGGTGTGCTTGATTTCACGCGTAATGATTTAGGTAAAGGAACTTATTATATCAAAGTGCGTTGTTATTATGATTATCAATTTTCGTCTTATGCTTTAGTTACAAAATTTGTGAGTGCGGGCACCAACGATGTTGAACCAAATAACTTTGCAGCTAAGGGAACTTTGGCTGGAGGATACGCTACTAAAACCGGCAACATTGGCTATTATTATAAGTTAGCTACTGATGTTGTTGACTGGTATAAATTCGATTACACTGCAGCAGTGAGTACATTAAATGTGGTGTTAACTAAAAAAATACACACCTTCGATACAAATTATCCCGACTTATTATATCGCTTGTACAAAGACACCACACTTGCTCCTATTGACAGTGTACAATTAGTTGGTGGAGCAACCCTTACTTACAATCACACTTATAGCACCCTAACCACTGCAACCTATTATGTTAGAATTACGCCTTTGAACGGGACCATTGGTGCTTATACCTTAAAAGGAACTTACCGTGATACTGCCAGTCAAACTGTAACTAATGTTTTGCTTACCGCTGATTCCGTTTGTGGAAATGGAAAATTAAGTTATCTCGTAAGACAAGGATTAAGTCCATACAGTGTGCAATTATATAGAGATAATGTAGCACTTGGCGCACCAATAATCACCAACGACACTGCTAAATTTACCGGCTTAGCTCCCGGCCGATATTTTGCGCGTGCTACTTGTACAGGTGCTGCAACCTTCTTTAAAGCTTCTACAACCATATCATTGTTACCTACTGTTGCCGGAGTAAATGCAAGTGCCATTATGGGCACTACTGCAAACATTTCATGGAATGCATTGGCTTGTCAGGATGGCTATTTGTTAGGGTATAAAAAATCAACAGTAGCAACTTATACCACTGATACCGTGTACACAAACAGTAAAATGCTTTCTGCTTTATCAAAGAGCACCATCTATAACTACCGAGTGGCTTCTTTCCACAGATTGGGTAGCGTTGTTTATGTAAGCGCTTATAGTGCGGTAAGAAACTTCACCACTTTAGCCGTTCGCTTAGGAGACAATGAACCTACTGCAACTGAAAGTAACTTGCTCAGTGTATATCCAAATCCATCTGGCGGACTATTCACAATCGACTTAAGTAATTTTAAATTTACAGAAGCAAACATCAACATTTACGATTTGCAAGGACGACTTATTTCTTCTGAAAACATCAACAGCGAAAATGAATTAATCCACACAATTGATTTATCCACTCTTGAAAATGGTGTTTACATCATGACCATCAACAGCGAATCAGGAATACAATCAGTACGATTAATTAAAGAATAACACAGCATTACTTTTCCACTTTTTTAGCCCCATGAAAATACATTCATGGGGCTTTTCTATTTTTGAGCCAATAAAAATTTATGCTACCTATTAAACATATCAAATGAAAAAACTACAAATTATATTACTCTCCCTTTTTTTCACAACCAATTTATTGGCGCAAACACCCATTCGTAATTTTGAAGAGATGATGACCAATTTTAAATCAGGTAAGTCGGTGAGGGCGGTTATTTATTATGGCAAATGCAAATTGTTTTCTGACGGGAAAGAGCAGCCTGATACCATAAATGCAATTGGAGGAATGAAGTTAGATACATACGAGTATTTTGATGCAAGCGTTTTTAAAGGTCGTGTTCCTTCCTTTCTATCTACCTCTCAAACCGTGTTAATCAGCCATCCTACCTATGGTTATGTTTACAATTATGTGAAAATGAAAATTCGTATTGACAATACTGTTGAAATTACAGCACGCTATTTAAAACCACGCAAGTTTTCTTCCAAATTTAAAGTGGTGATGGATGAAACCTTTAAAGGTAAAATAAACGATGGGTCAAATGATGGAGCTGTTTCTTTTTTCAGTGAATGACAAGAAAAAAGTCGAAGGCTAACCTTTTAGTTGACCGAAACATTGCGCCAACATCCATCTTACAACAAAAAAGATTTTCACCCTTCAGAAATAAATAATACTACACATTTTGACATTAACTTATAAAACTGCCAAATCAATGGACTTTATTTTTAACTACCTAACCGATATGAAAAAATTTGTGTCGGTTCACCCTGTTATTAGTAAAATGGATGCTATAAAACACAATCATTACTTAGCTCACGAAACGTTGAGAATCCTCCGTATTCCTTTCTCTTTTAACTATCCTGTAATTATCGAAAGTGATTACAACAACAAGATTATAATAATGCACGCCACAGTTTTGAGATTTAACAAAATCGAATTGAATTTCAAGATAGAAGCAGGCGAACCATTTTCATTAATCACCGAAACCATCCACTTTAAAACGTTGTTGCCTATAAAACCAATCATGCAAATGATATTTAGGAAACAACACCGACAATTGTTCATCAACATTGAACAATTGCCCAATTAATTTTTTAGGCTCAATTATGGAATTTCAATTTCTTCAACATCATGATAGAAAAACTAAATATCATGAAACAGAAAAGAAATTATGTAATCGCACTGCTGCTTGTATTGTGCTTTTTCACCGGAGCTATGATTGCTTTGTCAGTTAAAGATGTAACTGCGATAAGTAAAACCGAGGAAAATTATTTTAATCCCGTTAAGGAAAAGTTAAAGCCACTCAAAGAAGAAAAATGTTGTGCAAAGCCTGTTGCTGAAATACCAAAAGAAAAAGGCTGTGTATTTAAAACAGTTTTTGGCGAAGAATCTTCTGACTCTAATTTTATTTACAAAACACCACAAAAAGTAAAAGCGTCTGTTAACGATGCACTGGATTGGATGATGAAGGCGCAACTGAATAATGGAGGATGGGGAGCTGGTTCTCACGCACAACAAAATGTGAACGACCCACATGCAGTAAAGGCAGATCCTGCAACAACAGCAATGGTAGCTATGGCAATTCTTCGATTTGAGAATAAAATAGTAAATGGACAATATTCCGGACATCTTAATCGCGCATTACATTTTTTATTGAAAGAAGTTGAAAATGCTAATGAGGATGCGTCAAACATCACCGACTTACAAGGCACACAGCCACAGGTTAAACTCGGACAAAATATTGATGTGGTGCTCACCTCACAATTCTTAACCAATATTTCTGATTACATCATCAATGATTCTCAGTTGAAACAACGTGTGACGAGATGCAACCAAAAATGTATCAAAAAAATTCAACGCGAACAAAATGCCAACGGAAGTTTGAAAGGCGCAGGCTGGGCCGGAGTCTTGCAATCGTCATTTGCAAATAATGCTGTAGAAACAGCAAAAGAGAAAGGAATAAAAGTAGATGAACAAAAATTAGATGACTCACGCAACTACCAGAAAAGTAATTTCGATGCAAAGACAAAAAGTATTGCTACCGAAGATGCTGCCGGTGTAATGCTGTATTCGGTAAGTGGCTCTGCACGATCAAGTGCAAAAGAAGCACGGGTTGCCAAAGAAAAAATATCCGTTGCGAAAAAAGAAGGAAAAGTTTCTGCCAATGCTCCTGTTTCAGTTGACAATTTGAGAAAATCCGGATTGAGTGAATCGGAGGCTTTGAAATATAGTGCTGCCTATGAAATAAACCAGGCAGCAACCCAGCAGGCACAACTTGATAATGTGATGAATGGTTTTGGAAACAATGGAGGCGAAGAATTTTTAAGTTACCTGCAAACAGGCGAAGGTTTAATTATGAGTAAAGACATGGCATGGAAAAAATGGTATGATAATATCACAGGTCGTTTGGTAAAGATCCAGAACAATGATGGAAGCTGGAATGGCCATCATTGCATAACCAGTCCGGTGTTTTGTACTGCAACATCATTGCTAATTCTTTCGGTTAATAACGATGTGGAAAGATTAATGGCGTTGGGCGGTAAATAGATTTTCTTTTCTTCATTGCGAGTTTTTTACGTCATCGCGAGGCACGAAGCGATCTGCTTTTATGAAAGATTGCTTCGTGCCTCGCAATGACGGATTTTTTTAAAAAACTTTTTCGTTCTTAAACCGTATCCTACTTTTACAGTCAAATTAATTCAGTTTTAAATTATGAAGCGAAAATTATTACTTGTTTTATTTCTAATGAGTTCCTTTTATGCAAAATCACAATCACTTTATTTTCCTCCTCTCATCGGAAATAACTGGGATACTGTTTCTCCGGCATCATTAGGTTGGTGCGTAAATTATCTCGACACGCTTGATAATCTGCTTCAACAAAAAAACACCAAAGCAATTATTATTCTAAAAGATGGAAAAATTGCTCACGAAACTTATTTCGGAACTTTTACTGTTGACAGTTTGTGGTATTGGGCTTCGGCAGGAAAAACATTAACTGCATTTAATATCGGGCAGGCACAGGAACAAAATTATCTTTCTATCAACGATAGCTCTTCGCGTTATCTTGGTGCAGGATGGACAACAGCTCCTGCAAACAAAGAAGGGCAAATAACTATCCGCAATCAACTCACCATGACGAGTGGTTTGGATGATGGTGTGCTAAATGCTGATTGCACTTTACCTTCCTGCTTGCAATATCTTGCTGATGCCGGAACACGTTGGGCTTATCACAACGCACCCTATACTTTGCTGCAAGATGTGTTAGACAGTGCAACAGGAAATTTCACCAATTTCTTCAACGCACAATTGCGTAACCGAATTGGGATGAACGGCTTTTGGTTTACCAGCAATATCTACAATCATGTATATTACAGTAAACCCCGAAGCATGGCACGATTTGGTTTGTTAATGCTCAACCACGGAATTTGGAACACTGATACTTTGTTGCACGACACTACCTTCTATCATGATATGATCAACACATCGCAAAACCTTAATTTATCTTATGGTTATTTGTGGTGGCTAAATGGTAAGCCTTCTTTTATGTTGCCGCAATCCCAATTTGTTTTTAACGGTTCAATTATTCCCAATGCTCCTACTGATATGTTTTGTGCTCTCGGAAAAAATGACCAAAAAATTCATGTGGTGCCCTCACAAAATTTAGTGATTGTAAGGATGGGAAATGCTGCTGATTCCACATCACTGGTACCTGTAGTCCTCGACAATCAAATGTGGAACATATTGAATCAAGTTTTTTGCAATTCAACTTCTATTCAAGAACAAAATAACAAGGATGACTTTTCCCTTTATCCGAATCCGTTTGGCAATTCGTTTAAGGTTCAAAGTCTAAAGTTTAAATTTGGTGAAAACATAAAAGTTTTTGATGTTTTTGGGAGAGAAATTTATACTCAGCAATTGCAGACCCCCAACTGCCAAATAATGACAGCTAATTGGAAACCAGGAACTTATTTTGTAAAGATTGGCACTATCATGAAAAAGATAGTGAAACAGTAATTTTTGCAGAATTCTTAAATAGACTAGACTCTTGCGGTGTTTTTATCAGCGATTAACAGAGGCAAAATCCGTACTTTTGTAGCCTGATTCTATTCTCTCCATGAGCGACTTCCTCCACCACGAATGTGGCATTGCAATGATCCGTTTGCGTAAGCCGATGCAATATTATATCGACAAATACGGCACTCCGTTATATGGCATCAACAAATTGTACTTGTTAATGGAGAAACAACACAACCGCGGGCAGGATGGAGCAGGTGTGGTAAACATAAAATTTGATGTGGAGCCCGGCAACCGTTACATCAGTCGCTATCGTGTGATTGGAAAAGATGCGATACCTGAAGTTTTTGCAAAAATCAACGCAAAGTTTGAAGCCGTTAAAAAAACAAATCCTGAGTTGCTGAATGATGCAAAATGGCTAAAAAATAATGTTGCTTTTGCAGGAGAATTATTGATGGGTCATTTGCGCTACGGCACTTTTGGTGGGTACAGCCTGGAAACCTGTCATCCTTTCTTGCGTCAAAATAATTGGATGACACGCAATCTTGCCCTTGCCGGAAATTTTAACATGACCAATGTGGAAGAGTTATTCCAACAATTGGTTCAGATCGGTCAGCATCCAAAAGAAAAAGCAGATACCGTTACCGTGATGGAAAACATCGGTCATTTTTTAGATGAGGAAAATGATGAACTATATTATCGTTACAAAGCAAAAGGTCTGAGCAAGCAACAAATCTCTCCGTTGATTGCAGAAGAGCTGGACGTTGCAAAAATTTTAAGACGTTCATCACGCAATTGGGATGGCGGTTATGTGATGGCTGGTTTGTTAGGTCATGGTGATGCATTTGTGTTGCGCGATCCTTCCGGCATTCGTCCTGCACATTATTATGTGGATGATGAAGTGGTAGTGGTAACATCTGAGCGTCCACAGATACAAACTGCCTTTAATGTACCGATGGAATTCGTTAAAGAAATTAAACCCGGCCATGCTTTGATCATTAAAAAGAATGGAAAGGTCACCGAAGAAATGGTTAAGGAACCTTTGGAAAAACTTTCCTGTTCTTTCGAACGCATTTATTTTTCACGCGGCAGCGATGCTGATATTTATAAAGAACGTAAAATGCTGGGTCATAAATTATGCCCTGCTATTTTAGATTCGGTTGACAGCGATTTACGTAACACGGTTTTCTCTTTCATACCCAACACAGCAGAAGTTGCTTTTTATGGAATGATTCAAGGCATGGAGGAATACCTGAAAGATGTTAAGAAAAGAAAAATTCTTCGCCTTGGAGCTGATGCCACTGAAGAACAGTTAAACGATATTTTGAGCATCCGTCCTCGCGCAGAAAAAATTGCTATCAAAGATGCAAAGCTGCGCACTTTTATCACCAATGATAACGACCGAAGTGATATGGTTGCGCATGTGTATGACATCACTTATGGAACTTTACAAGCAGGAGTCGATAATCTGGTTGTTATTGATGACAGTATTGTGCGTGGTACCACTTTGCGCAACAGCATCATAAAAATGCTCGATCGTTTGAATCCAAGAAAAATTGTGATCGTTTCATCGGCACCACAAATCCGTTATCCGGACTGTTATGGAATTGACATGGCAAAAATCGGTGACCTGATTGCATTCAAAGCAGCTATTGAATTGCTGGAAGAAAATAATATGGAGCATGTGATTGATGAAGTGTATTCACAATGCAAAGCACAACTGGAATTAGGTGTGAACGAAATGCGCAACTATGTAAAACTGATTTACAAACCATTTACTGCAGAACAAATTGCAACGCGCATTTCAAAACTAGTAACACCTGCTGATTGCAAAGCAGAAGTACATTTGATTTTTCAGAAGATTGAAGACTTGCATATCGCATGTCCTAACAACAGAGGCGACTGGTATTTCTCAGGTGATTACCCAACTCCTGGTGGCAACAGAGTGGTGAATCGTGCTTTTGTAAATTATATTGAGGGAGTAAACGAGCGGGCGTATTAACACGTTATACTAATTCACTGGATTTATTGTAAATTGATTAGGCTTCGGCCTTCAGTGATTTCACTTCTTCTATCGCTATTTGGCAAACCGATGTAAGTTGTTCAATTAACTCAGGTAGTTTATCTAGTTCTGCTTTTTCCTTGCAATATTGCTCAATAGTCTCCGCTAAATCAAAACCCTTTATTACTCCCATTGATCTTAGCTGCGGTTTCATACTGTGTGATTCAATACGAATTTTTTCATAATCCTTTTTCTCTAACGCTGATTTTAAGTTGGCTATACTAACCGGAACTTTAGACAGAAACAAATCAATATAACGTTGAAAACGAACCTGATCACCTTCGGTAAATTCAGTAAGGTAATTCAGATCAATCACTTTGCCTGATGGAATTGGTGAATCATGTGTAATTACAATTTCTTCAAATTCTGTTTTATTTTCTTCATACAAAGCATTATAAATAGCTCCCAGTAACTCATACGCCTTAAATGGCTTGGGAATAAAACCATTCATGCCCGAGGCATAACATTTATCGATTTCGCTTTTTACCACCGAAGCAGTTAGTGCAACAATTTTAACCTGGTTCTTAGGAGAAGTAAAATTTTTGCGAATCATTTCTGTAGCTTCCAGGCCGTTCATTTTGGGCATCACTAAATCCATCAAAACAATATCGTATTCGTCTTGCTTAATCATTGCAACTGCCATTTCACCATCGAATGCTTCTTCAACAATTACATTTTCAATTTTTAATTGCAATGTTTCCTTTGCCACAATACGATTGTATTCGTTATCATCAGCTAATAAAATTTTTATGCCTTTTAGCTGATCCAACATTTGCTTTGAAACAGTTTTTTCTTTACGTGCAACAGTTTTGTTTTTACTAACTGGATAAGTGAGAGTAAACGAAAAAGTACTACCCTCCCCTAGTCTGCTATTGACTTCGATGGTTCCACCTTGCAGTTGTACAAGTTGTTTCGAAATACTTAGTCCCAATCCGGTACCACCATACTTTCGTGCTGTATCTGTGCTGGCCTGCACATAATCCTGAAATAATTTTTGTTGTTGCTCATTGGTCATTCCAATTCCGGAGTCGATAATAGAAAAGTGCAAGGTTTGATGTTCTAAATTCATATTGGTGGTTGCATTATCAACTTTGAACCTTGAACTTCGAACCTTTAATTCTATTGAACCCTTATCAGCAAATTTAATGGCATTACCCACCAGGTTAATTAATATTTGTGTAAGCCTTGTTGGATCACCAATTAATACAGGCGATATAGTTGGCTCCACCTGCATTATAAGAACCAAACCCTTTTCTTCGGATTTAAATTGCATGATCTCCTTAACATTATTCACCAAATCAAAAACTGAAAAATCAATGTGCTCGATTTCGATTTTGCCGGCTTCAATTTTTGATAAATCAAGAATATCATTGATAATGATTAACAACGAATCCGAAGCACTGCGAATGCTATGTAAATATCTAATTTGTTCAGCCTTTGGATTTTTTTCCAACAGCAAACGTGTCATGCCGGTAACAGCATTAATTGGTGTTCTTATTTCATGACTCATATTAGCCAAAAACTGTTGCATGAATTTCTCACTTCTTTCTGCACGTTGTTTGGTAACGTTTAATTCTTCGTGTGTAATTGCATTTTGCATTGCTACTGAAATATAACCCAATAACAAACGAATAATTTTCTGATGATATTCACTAAACGAATTTTTTTGAAAACTAATAATGCAAAGTGTGCCTGATACTACATCGTTATTCAAAACCGGAAATGCAATTACTGATTTTGCCACTCTTCCATCAGGCATGGTGAGCGGTTTAAATACATAGCGCTCGTAATCCTTTTCTGCATCAGCCAGAAAAACATCTCTGTTATTTTTAAAACACCATTCTGCGAGATGATTTATGTAGGTATTACTATTAACATCTTCCGGTTGTTTAATATTTGAAATTATTTTCCATCCTTTTGTAGATTCATTGTAAACACTTAATTCTAAAACCGCAGCATCCATCATCGAATTAATGGTGGTGTACAAATGATAAAATGTTTCCTGCAGGTTGAGCGATGAGGTTACATTTTGACCGAGCTCATTTACAATATATAAATCGTCTACTGTTTTTTGCAGTTGATTGGGTTTATTGTTAGGTTCAATTTGTTGTTCCGGTTTTGCAGGATTGTTTTTATAATTTTCTCTAATTTGCTTATTCTCATTTTCCAGTTCAACAATTTTAGTGTTTAATAAGGTGATTGCTTTTTTAAAACGGATATTATAAAAAACAAAAACAATGATTGCTCCGGCAATAAAAAATAAGAGGTAAGATACGTAATCCATCAATCGTAAAAATATTTATCTAATTCTAGTTTTCTATTGCTGTAAGCAAAAATGTTATGCACCCCAACAATAATGCTGTTGGAGATGCCACAGCATTACCTTACCACACTTATTTTTTTTGATTGTAAAAACCCATCTCCTTCAATTCTTACAAAGTAAATTCCGTTTTCAATTTTCTTTCCAATTTGCCATTCCAAATTATTGCTGCCTGCTGAAAGTTTTCCTGAATAGAGATTTTCAATTTCTCTGCCTGTGATATCATAAATACTTATAGCAACGCTTTCAGTTTTTTCAAGTTGGAATGAAATACGAGCTATAGAGTAAGCAGGATTCGGAAATACATTGAGTTGAGATAACGAGCCATTATTTTCTTTGATACCTACGGTAGGAGCAGATAGACGAACCACCCACATATCAGGAACATTTAATGCACCATGATGTCCCGACACCTGGCCGGAGTTAGAAGTAGATTGTCCAACAAGAAAAAATCCGCCATCGGCTGTTTGACACATTGCCGGGAATTTCTCGGCACCTGGTCCTCCGTAACATTGCCCCCACTGAAAAATTCCGTTTGAATCTGTCTTAGCTAACCAGTAATCATCACTGCCATGATTTCCGGTAACAAGAGAATCGTTCGAACCAGAATGCCCAAAACTGATAAATCCGCCATCCGGGGTTTGTTCAGTTTTTCCTCCTTCTTCAACTGAACTGCCACCCAAACAGGATTGCCATAATACACTTCCGGTTGACGTTAATTTAAATAACCAATAATCTTGGTAGCCATTTTGCCCCATTACAGGGAATGTGCTTGACGTTGTTGCCCCCCCAACAATATACTCTCCATTATTTGCTTGCACCACTGATCTTGCCCAATCAAGTTCAAAAGGATTAGTAGCAGAGGAGTTGCCGCCATAAGTTATTTGCCAATCAATACCTCCAATGCTGTCAAGTTTTACAACCCATGCCTGGCCATTGAGAAAACCTGCGGAGCTTGTATCTGTATTTCCAATTACATCACCATCTGCCGAACCCGTGTTGCCTGCAACAATGTATCCACCATCATTGGTCAGGTTGATTGCCGCTGCATTCTCAAAGTCTGAACCGCCATAACATTTTTGCCATTGAATAGTTCCAACGGAATCTGTTTTAACAACCCAAATTTCTTCCCCGCCATGGTTGAATGTGATATCACCATCAACAGAATTGGTATTTCCGGCAAAGACAAAACCACCATCGCTGGTTTGTTTAATACTCCACCCTACTTCATAGCTTGTTCCACCATAAGGTTTTTGCCATTGGATGGTTCCTGTATTGTCTAATTTTACCACCCAAATGTCGGACATGCCAAGCGTATCGGTAATGTCTCCGTCAATGGAGCTAGTAGTGCCAATTACAATGCATCCTCCATCTGCAGTTACTTCAAGAGCACCTGTATTATCTGAAGAAGAACCGCCTAATGAAATCTGCCAGTCAATAGTACCAAGGCTGTCTAATTTAACCACCCAAATATCTGGAATTGTAGTTAGTCCATGATGCCCTGACACATCTCCGTCATTGGATTTGGAATCACCAACGGCAATACATCCGCCATCGGCTGTTGGTTTAATACTAAACACAGCTTCAAATGCAAACCCCTCATCTTGTGTTCCGCCATATGAATTTTGCCATTTGATGGTGGGTTGTGCAATAGTTACATATGCATTCAGCATGGTTAAGGTAATTAGCAATAATTTTATTTTCATTTTATTTATTCTTAATAGTAGTGAACTATATATATATTGTTTTTTTATTTATTCTTTCTTAACGTATTTTTATTTCCATTTAACTAAAACTACTTTATTGTTTGAGCCATTGAAGCTTTGTATTTTTCCGAATATGATAAATCCGCCATCTTTAGTGGGAGCCACAGAAGAGAAAAAATCACTGTAGAAATTCTGAAGGGAGAATGTCTTCGTTGTGTTCATGTCCATGCCACCGGTGAGGAATAACGTACGGTAAGCATTGAAGTCAGGAGTGCCTGATAAAACTTCTTTTTTGTACGCAGTCATTAGAAATCTTCCCTGATTTAAATTACAGCTAATGATGCGATAGTCATTTGATAACGGAATCGGAATAGTATCATTAATCGTTGCATCGGCACCAATACGGATAAATCCTGCAGGTATGGATGGGTAACCTCCAAGTATTTGCGGGCAACTGTAATGATGTATAAAACCTCCGCTACCATCAGCTAACAATCCATTGGTATAACGGTTTTGAACGCCTGTATTGCCACCCGCACTCTGCGAATAGGTGCCTGACTTATAGTAAAAAGCGGTGTCCACATATTGTGTGTCTGGTGCTGCTTCATCCCGGAGTATTCCCGTCACAATACCAAAGCTGCCATCTGTAACAATAGCTGGATCCTGTGAAACAGCATATTGAAAAAGAAAGCTGTTGTTTGAAACAGGAAGGATAGAATTCTGCGTAAAAGAGGGTCCAAATATTCCTTGGCTGGGCAATTGATTATTAGATGGGAATCTATTAGTCCATTCCAAAAGGAATGCAGGACTTATTTTTGCAAAGCAGTAACTATAAAAGTTATTACCGAATGAATTGTAAGTACAGGCTGAAATCATGATACTATTATCCGGCAAAGCCACCATGTTGGCATTTTCTACTCTTCGCAGGCCTATACCAACCAGATCAAAATTCAATGACTCCACAGTGCCATTCTTCCGGAATGCATGCAACTGCAATTCTTTATTTACAAGGGCAGGATTGGTTCCTGCAACAACAATACTTCCATCAGCTAAGCGAACGATATCCATGCCAACAAATCCATTCAATGTTTTACGCCATACCGGATTTCCTGTCGGAGAGCATTGCATCACTGTTGTTTGCTGTAAATTTTTTGAATAGAAATAGAGGTAGATGTTATCATCAGCATCGGTAATCACTTTACCATTTTGTCCTCCATGAACTTCTTCATCGGTGCTGGTAATGGTGCTGTCTTCCAACACTTTTATCCACACGGCACTTTCAGTTGTATTAATACTTTCCTTTTTGCAGGAGATGAATGCTGGTATCATCAGCAGGAAAAAAAAAATATTCTTAGATGGTTCATTTTTTTTATTTAATATTTCCTGATGCATCTGTTTTTATCGCCACCATATCAAAATGTTTATTAAATGATTTCTGATGCCCGCTAACCAGATATCCCCCATCAGTGGTTTGAAGTACATCAACACCAAAAGATGGATAAGCTGTATTAATAATTTTTGACCATTGTTGGTTGAGATTAGCGTCAATTTTTAACAAGTAAATCTTTGTGTTGGAAAGAAGTATCGATGAATTATACTGCCCTACAGTACCGCAAAGAATAAACCCACCATCGGGACATCGTTTTATTGTATTTATTTGACCATTTTCCGGGTAACCCGCTACTTCTAGTCTTTTAATTATCAATCCTGTAGAATCATACTTACTCAAATTTATTATCCCTGATATGTATTGCCCATTGGGTGTATTTAAATAGCTTACGAAGGTGCCATTCCCACTATTAACTCCAATCATTTTGGCGCTTATGCCCAACATGCCATCGTTATAGTTTACCAGACAATTGGGGGTTTCATTGTATATGGAATCTGGTAAAACTGTTAGCGATTTCTTTATCCCGGTTGGACCTGTAATCAATAGCATAGTAAGAAAGTCGTTTGTGTAATTGGTAAATGACTGATTCATTGTTGAGGCTGTCATCATAATGTCTCCATTCGCCATTTCACAAATTCCCCGGATATAGCAACAAACCAGATCAGGTGAAGGAGAATACGTTCGGCTATACAACGTATTAAAAGCGTTATCTGTTATTTTAAGACGGCCCAGACCATCAGTCGACCCACCTGCAATTACAAAATTTCCATTTTTTAATTGTATGACGTCATAGGGCGCATTGGTACCGCCATTAATTGTGATGGTAATTAATTTAGTATTTTTTAAATTGCCATCGTTATCATAAGTGCAAACATTAAGATTATTTGTTGCATCATTGCCGTGGCCGAGAATTGCAAAACCAATTCCGGGTACTTCAAAAACCTTCCATAATGTGCCGGTTGCCATGGATACTCTTTTTTTCCATAGCGTTTTTCCAAAAACATCTAATTTAACCATTGTACCGGCACCAACCTCTTTTATGTCACGACCAACGATCAAATAGTTTCCATCTGCAAGCAGTAAGCAGCCAACTACAACCACATCAGAGTCGCTTGTAATTGTTTTAATATAAACATGCTGCGGATTTAAATTTTCTTCTTTGCTGCAAGAAGAAAAATAAATCAGGCTCATAATAAATATTGATAATGCAAGGTATTTCATACTGCTTTTCTTATTTTAAAATTAGCAAGGCGGGTTTGTAATAATCCTTTCCATAAACCTGAATAATACCTGAGCAAGCTATTTTTCCATCTGATGTTTTACAAGCTGCTGTATATAATTCATTCGTTTTTGTTTGAAAGAAACCACCAGAATTTGATTTAAGTGTTGCATCAAGAATTACAGAGGAGGTATAGTTTGAATTCCAAGTATTAAGAGCAGTATTTTCTCCCAATATCGAATTCATCAAAGCAAAAACACCACCATTTTCGGTAGGGAGTAACGCACTACTATATTTTTGATTGGCAATATCAATTCTTGCAGAATTCAGAGAATCACCTGATGTATTTATTTCGTAGAGTAAAGTTTGTGGATTAAAAATAGGGTTGTTAACTATACTAAGGCAATAATTTCCATTTGATAATAAAACAACATCGTTGCAAGTGGGATAATCATTGGCACTAAAAACCCTTGCCCATAATGAATCTCCGGTAGCATTTGTTTTTTCTATCCATATAGAATCATGTGATACCGATGTGTTGCTGATATATCCACCAGCAACAAGATATCCTCCATCAGCAGATACCGTACAACCATTTAAACTAGCCCCCACTGAACCAAAATAGAATAATTGACCCCATACTTGATTTAAATTTAAATCGTACTCGCATAAATAGCCTATCTGCTGAAATTGACTATTGTAATAACTTCCATAAATTAAGTAGTTGCCGTTTGATGCAAACATTAAGTTAACCGAGATGATACTATTTACCGCAATTGGAAGTTGCAAGATTAAGGAATCATGTAAAGTTATTTCACCATTTTGATTAAACCGGGTAAAATGCAAATAATAAGGTGTTAAACTAAAAGGGTCAGAATCATAGCCCGCTATCATACAACCACCATCATTAAGTGCTAACATATCATCTACTTTTATATCTATTGGCAGCACCTTCTGCCATATCAATGCACCTTCATTATCTAGTGCCAGAAGTTTGGCATAGGAGCCATTTATTAAATATGCCAACCCATTTATATATTGAAAAGTATTTGAGTTTCCTACTCCATAGGTCATATAAATTCTGTTAGCGCCCGAAGCAATGTTTATGGACGAGTTTAATATACTGGCTAATGTATCGTCATAAACTTTAACAGTAGTAAAGCCGGTATCTGTTTCAAGAGTGTCAGACTTTTTGCAACCGTAATTCACAACTAAAACAATTACTATAAAGAAGGTAAGATATGTTTTCATAAAATATTTAACGCCTATTTAATTTTCTGATTTTTATATGATAACGTATAATTCACTCCTAAATTAATTTGCCGGTTATCCATGCGGAAGTCATCCTTTTTGTTTTATTTAATATTCCCTGATGCATCTGTTTTTATCACCACCATTTCAAATATTTTATCAAATGAACGCTGATGACCACTCACGAGATAACCACCATCAGTTGTTTGAAAGGCATCAACTCCGTAAGCTTGATATGCTGTATTAATTGACTGTGACCATTGTTCGTTTAGATTGGCATCTATTTTCAACAAATAAATTTTTGTAGCTGATAAAATTGAAGTAAAATTGGACTGATTAACTGTTCCACAAAGAATAAACCCTCCATCGGAGGTTGATTTTAAAGAGTTAATCATTCCATTACCCAAATAATTTATTATTTCCTTCCGGCCAATAATAATACCGGCTGTGTCATACTGATTAAGATTTATCCTGCTTGAAATTAAACCTGCTAATTCATTGTTTAAATAATTTACAAGTGCGCCATTATTGTTAGGATAGATTTCACCAGCCATTCTTGAAGAAACACCAAGCATACCATCTTTATAGTTAATCAAGCAATTAGGGGTTTCATTATAAATATTGTCAATGATTATCTTCTGCGATTTCTGAATGCCTGTTGACCCGGTTCTGAGTACTATGGGATAAATTAAACTATTATTACCAACTGTGGATGCAGTGAAAAAAATATTTCCATCGGCTTTCTCGCAAATTCCACGAATAAAGAATCCCTGATAAACAGCTGGAGTAGAATAAATTCTATTAAACAATACGTTGAAATTGTTGTCAGTAATTGTAAGACGTCCTTTCAAATTCAACCAATCGCCACCGGCAAATGCAAAATTTCCGTTTTTCAAAGGCAACATATCATAGGGTAATTTAGCATTGTTCTCAAAACCAGAGTTAAGCATTTTTGTTTGAAGCAATTCGCCATCATTGTTATAAACACAAACATTCAACATATTGTTGAAAGCACTGACTTCATACCCAAAAGTGGCATAGCCGGTTCCGGGCACCAAAAAAGTTTTCCATAATACTCGCGTTGCTGGCGATACTCTTTTCTCCCAAAGCACTTTTCCTGAGGCATCCATTTTTATCATACGGCCAGGTATTGTTTCTAAATAGTCGCGGGCAACAATCAAATAATTTCCATCTTCCAATTGTAAACTGCCAACTACTGCAACATCAGAATCACATGCAATGGACTTAACAAAAACATTTTCTGTGCCATGTGATTCTTCCTTCTTGCAGGATGAAACATATATAAAACTTAACAGAACTACTATAAATGCGGGGTGTTTCATAAGGTACATTTATTTTAAGATTAATAAAGCAGGTTTATAATAATTCCTGTTTGCTACTTTAACCAGGCCTGACAATGCAGTTTTGCCTTCAGATGTTTTACAAGCGTCTATATAAAAGTCGCTTGTTTGCGTTTGAAAAAAACTACTCGTTTTCAAATTAAGCGAAGCATCAAGTGAAACGGATGAAGAATTGATATTTAAAAAAGGATAATTACTATCAAACACAGGGAACGATAGTGAATTCATAAGAGCAAAGACACCGCCATCAGGTTGCGATAACATTACCGGGTTATGAAGTTGAGCAGAAAAATTAATGGTGGTGGCAGCTAATGAATCGCCTGATGCATTCACTTTATAAACAAAAGTTTGCTTTTTATTATTGGCTTCGGTATAAAAACTTAGCATGTAATTTCCGTTATCTGTATTAACAAGATCGTTGCATTTTGGATTCAGTTGATTACTAAACTTTTTTGTCCATATAGTAACGCCTGTTGAATTTGTTTTTAACAGTATAATTGAACCAATACTTGTTGAATTATCCTTAATGTCGCCTGCAAAAAGAAAACCGCCATCGCTTGTTAGAGCACAACTGTTAATTGTTGTTTTTAATGAGTTAATGAAATATTTTTTTGCCCAAACCTGGTTCAAATTCAAATCGTACTCGCTTGCAAATCCGATTGTGTTGCCATTGCCAACAACATTTAAAGAATAGGTGCCATAAATCAGAAGGTTACCATTTGCCAACTGCTTTAAATTAACCGTACTATATCCATTAGCACCCCCGGGTACGTTCAACTGAATTGAATCGGTTAAAATATTTTTACCGTTTACATCGTAACGGAACAAATGAATATAAGCACTTTTGACACCGGCTGCCATGCAACTGCCATCATCAAGCACCAGTAAATCCTGAATTGTAACTTCCTTTGAAAGCTCCTTTTTCCAAATCAGATTGCCGGCATTGTCAACTGCCATAAGATTTGCATAATGTCCCGTAGGAAAATAAAAGGTAGGACCAACCAATACGATCCCTCCAGAGTTTCCTTTGCCATAAGTCATATAAATTCTTCCATTACCGGAAGCAATATTTATAGAGGAATTTAAAATACTGGCTAAAGTATCGTCATACATTTTAAATGAAGTATAGCCGGTATCAGTTGCGGAGATGTCTGTCTTTTTGCAACCATAATTTACAATCATTACTGTGATTGCAAGGCAGACTAAATAAGGTTTCAAAAGACTTTTCATAGTTATTTCACTTTCTGATTTTTATACGATAAAGTATAATTAACTCCTATGTTAATTTGCCAGTTATCCATTCTAAAATCATCAACATGTTTTTATTTAATATTTCCTGATGCATCCATTTTTATCACCAACATATCAAATCGTTTGTTAAATGATTTCTGATGTCCGCTCAAAAGGTAACCTCCATCATTTGTTTGTAATACATCAATACCATATGATGGATAAGTTGTATTAATTAACTTCGACCATTGTTCATTTAGGTTGGCATCTATTTTTAACAGATAAATTCTTTTAGGAGAGACTACAGTATTTGAACCTGCTTGATTTACAGTTCCACACATGATGAAGCCTCCATCGGCAGTTGCTTTTAAAGCGTTTATAAGCCCAAATCTCGGATAGCCTGCAATTTCTTTTCTGCTTACTACCAGCCCGGCAGAATCATACTGCGTAATTGTTATCCGGCCTGAAATTAATGTAGCAAATGCGTTGTTCAAATAATTTACGAGGAAACCATCATTGCTATTTATTATATCTCCTGTCATTCTTGAAGAGACTCCCAGCATGCCGTCTTTATAGTTAATAAGACAATTTGGTGTTTCGTTGAAAATAGAATCCTGTAAAATATTTTGCGTTTTTTTTATTCCTGTAGGCCCGGTTCTTAACACGATAGGATTAACTCTAATGCCATTGACTGTAGCAGCAGTTAACATAATGTCTCCATCGGCCCTTTCGCAGATTCCTCGAATAAAAACACCCTCATAGTTGGGTGGCTTGGTATAAGTTCGGTTGTTCAATACATTAAATGAATTATCAGTCATTGTAAGATGACCATAATTATCCCACATATCGCCACCGGCAAAGGCAAAATTTCCGTTTTTCATCGACAGCATAACATATGGCAATTTCCAGTTGTTATAATATCCAGAATTAAGAGATTTTGTTTGAATTAATTCACCATCGTTATCATAAATGCAAACCTTAAGATTAGTGCCTGTTCCATTATAATCATCAAAGCCAAAAGTTGCAAAACCCTTGCCCGGTACCAGAAATGTTTGCCACAAAATGCGGGTTGCTGCTGATACCCTTTTTTCCCATAACACATTTCCTTTTGTATCCATTTTAACCATCCGTCCCGGAATTTCCTCTAAATAATCGCGGCTCACTATTACATAATTTCCATCGGAGAGTTGCAAACTTCCCACCACTGCAACATTTGAATCACCAGGTATGGCTGTAACAAATCCCTGATTTGAGTTTAAGGATTCCTCTTTCGTGCATGATGAAAAATAAAACCCCAAAAACGCTATTAAAATAATTTTTGAATATTTCATGATGTTGATTTTATTTATAAATTAACAGTGATGGTTTATAATAGATTTGACCAGCCATCTGAATCAATCCGGCCACAGCAAGTTTACCATCCGATGTTTTGCATACATGGTTAAAATAAGCATTCGTCTGGGGATTTAATACTTGATTGTTTTTCAAATTTAATGATGCATCAAAAATCAATGATGAAGAGGCATTCTCAAAATCCTGGTTATAATAATTAGTCTGCCCTTGCATTAAATTCATCAAAGCAAATACCCCTCCATCATCAGAAGCCATTAACCCATTATTATAAAGTTGATCTGACCGGTTTATCGTTGCAGCATTCAATGAATCACCAGCAGAGTTTATTTCATAAATAAAAGTTTGTTTCTTGCTATCAGACTCTGAATAAAAACTCAAAAAGTAATTTCCATTATTTGAGGCTGCTAAATCATTACACAATGCAGCTGGATGACCATTGAAATATTTTGTCCATAACGTATCGCCTGTGGAATTTGTTTTTCTTATAACAATCCTGCCACCCGGCAGCCCGCTTTCCAAATTATTATCGCATGCAAGTAGATAACCTCCATCATTTGTTTTCACGCAGGCAAATCCTGTTGAAGAGTATTGAAAACTACTATACTGTTTTGCCCATATTGGTTGTAAATTTAAATTGTATTCGCCTGCATAGACACTAGTTGGGCCTGTAACGGGTTGATAAATTCCATAAAATATCATATTGCCGTTTAATGCGCGCAATATGTTAACCGAATTATATTGAGTTACCCCACCGGGAATTGAAAGGTTTATTGAATCGCTTAAAGTGTTATGTCCATTGGCATCATAACGGTACAAATAAATATAGCTACTAATCCAGGTTATTGTATCTGCTTTCAAGCAAGTTACCAAGCATCCTCCATCGTCCATCGCAAGAATATCGTTCACGATCATTTCAGTTGGAAGGCTATTTTTCCAAATCAATGCTCCTGTATTGTCAACAGCTATTAATTTAGCAAAATCTCCGAAGGTTAAATAATAAACTCCAGAACCTATAATTGATACGATATTGGAATTACCAATGCCATAGGTCATAAAAATTCTGTCAGAGCCCGAAGCAATATTAATTGAAGAATTTAAAAAACTCGCCAACGTATCATCATAGATTTTAACGGTAGAATAGCGGGTATCTGTTTCAGCAATGTCTGTCTTTTTGCAGCCATAATTTACAATCATTACTATGATTGCAAGGAAGACTAAATAAAGTTTCAAAAGACTTCTCATAGTTATTTCACTTTCTGATTTTTATACGACAATGTATAATTCACTCCTACATTAATCTGCCAGTTATCCATTCTGAAGTCATCATCTATGTAATAGTATTTGAACACATTGGTAAGGTCATCGTAACGCGTGTCTTCTTTGTTTACATTGTCGGGGAAATAGGAATAACGAAAATCTGCAAACAACTGCAAGCCTTTCATCTTATAAGCAACACCCGCTCCGCCAAAAAATCCGGTCATGTAGGTATTACGGTAATCGGTTCGGTTCACAATGTCCTTTTGATCATCGCGTGTGGTGGTACTTAGTGCATTGGTCATAAATGAAAATGTGGCACCGGCTTCTACATAAGGGCAAAAGGTTTTATTCAGAAAATAATATTTAACAGATAAAGGCACGTCAACATAAGTTAGTTTTTCGCTGTAGTTAACTGTTGTGCCTTCTACACTATCCAAAATATGTTCGTAGCTGGTTTGACGAAACTGTCCACCTAATTCAACCCATAAATTTTTGTATGCACGATATTCAGCCTGTGCGCCAATTTGAAAACCTGTTTTGCTGTTATAGGTAGCCAAGTCTGCTGATGCTCCATCATCATGAACAATTGAATAGGTTTTTACCACATCAATCATGGAACGATTCATACCTACACTAATACCTGCTCTGAACACAGGTGTTGGCTGATATTTTTCAAACAGTGCACTCAATTTTGGATCGTCCTTAAATTTATCAGGTTTGTAGTAAGGATCGATTTTCATGATGTCTGCAGCCGTTTTATCTGCCTCTTCCAGGTTATCTACTTTAAGATAATTCATGATCAATAATTTGTTAGCCTGAATTTTTTCGCTTTTGTCAAGTTTGCAATCTGACAATGCAGATTTCAATAACTTGATGCTACCGTCATAATCGCCTTGATCATATCCGGTGTTTGCATTTTTTAGTTTTACAATGCAACTGTCAGTTTGTGCATTTGATTTAATTACGTTGCAGCATATAAGCATAGCTGCAGTTAATAGAATTACAGTTAGTTTTTTCATAATCATAGTTGTGTATTATAAATTTTTAAGAATGTTTAATTATTAATTAGATTTCCGTTTGCATCCAAGTGCAGATACAATACTTTGTTAGTTGATAAATTTTCTTTAAGTAAACCAATAATAGCAATGCTGCCATCACTAAGAAAAGCAGCATCATAGCCTTTAGAAGGAAAAGAAGTGTTAAAACTCTTTGTCCAATTTACAGTTAAGTCAGCATTTAGTTTTGATACTATAATTTTATTTGGCGAAACTAAATCGTTAGCCGGCAATTGATTGTTGCTGCCCACCATTATAAAACCACCATCGCTTGATTGAATGGTATTTTTAATTGTATTAGGTGTTCCGCCAACTCTGGGAAATACAACTTCTCTTAATAAAGTTCCCGACAAGGAGTAAGTTCTTGCAAATGCATCACCATAGTTTTCATCAATCGACTGCTTTGATCTGCTAGCAAACAACACAATTTGTTCGGTAGGAGAATAAAACAATCCTGATGACATTTCAAAGTGTGCAGAATCATAATTAGTAGAATACCATTTTTTAGCAATGGTATTGCTTACCGCACGTACAAAACAATTTTCAATCACTTCATTATACTGATCATAATTGATGCCTTGTATTGCAATCATTGTATCATTTGCCTGGACTAAGCGAACCATCTTTTCGCCATAATTCAAACCCGTTCCATAATGATTGGAGGCCGGGGGTGGAATTTTTTTATTCAATATTTCAACACCATTTGCATCTCCTTTCCAAATATAATAACCGGAACCATACGATTGATATAATAACAAATACTCATTATTATAAGTTCTAATGTCAGGTTCATTCCGATTGGTTCCGCTTGTAGTTGTAATATTTTTAACCAATTGGGCCTCGCCATTGTCGCCTACCTGAAATAGTGAAATGTAGGGGTAATTATCTGATGTTGCACAAACCATAAACCCGCCATTTAAGCTTCTGGTTGCCGAAATGTATTGGTATATGGTATCAGAAAGATGAACATTGGTCATAACAGCGCCTGAAGGATTTAAAAGAAAAAGCTCCTGCTTAATAACTGGTGTTACCAAAGTTCCGGAAGTTACGTAAGCCAATAAATTACCGTATGCTGACGAAATCATCTTTACCTGCTTTGGCTCATTTACGGTTGGTACAATTTTTACGGATGCAGTTGATTCAGAGTCGACTGTTTTTTTACAGGAGGATATTACAAAAGCAATAAGTAAGAGTATGCTTAAAAAGCATTTTACTATTGGCCATTGCATGTTTACCCTCTTCGTAGGTAATGTTTGTTTGCTTGATAATACTTTCATTTAATTTGATTTAAGCTTTTTGAAGGACCATTAATACTTTATGCTATTTATCTGATTATCTGTTAGAACATTCGAAATCTTAAGGGGAATAAAGTTTAGCTAATCGTGCCTGTGAGCATCACTTTGATCACCGTATACTGAACTATAGATTTATTATGACCAAAAATAAGCCAATACCAAATCAGATAATGTAATAATGTATAATTGGCTGCTTTGACTGTATAATCGGTAATACTAACTTCTCCACTTTATCAATACCAACTTATTTGATGGCCCATTAAAGCTTTGAATTTTTCCCATGATGATAAAACCGCCATCAGAAGTTGGTGCTGCTGATGTAAAGAAATCAGCATAGAAATTTTGAAATGTAAATGTGTTTGTTGTTTGCCAATCGCTTCCACCAGTTAGAAATAAAGTATGGCCGGCTGAGAAATCATTGGCACCTTGCATACCGCCTGTTTTATAGGCAGTCATTAAAAAGCGTCCGTTGTTTTGCACACAGGAAACAATTCGGTAACCATTGGGCAATGGAATGGGAATGGTGTCTTTAATACTTGCATCGCTGCCTATCCTCAAAAAACCTGCAGGAATCTTTGGTGATGCATTACCAAATATTCTGGGTGAACTATAATGATAAATTATGTCGCCATTTCCATCATGCATCAAGCCATTGCAATATCGATTTTGTGTACCGCTTTTCTGCCCGGTTGAAGTAATAAAATACCCGGTAGGATTTTCCTTTAAATAAGCTATCGAGCCGTTTGCATTCAATAAACCTGTTTTCAAACTGAAGTAGCAACTGTCAACATAATTTTCCGGAACACTTTGTGCGAACTGAAACAGGAACTGATTATTGTTGGTTTGGATGATGGAATTTTGTCCGAAATAAATTGGAGGGGGAATATTAAACCCTGTATAAATATTCGTTCTCCACTCTATAGTAAACGATGGAGATATTTTTACAAATGAAGGGTAATGAGACGGTGGCGCATTCAACGCGTCAAATGCTCCGGAAAAAATTATGCTGTTATCGGGCAAAGCATACAAAGTAGAATTGATGCTCGATTTCATATTAAAATAATAGGCTGGAGAAAAATAGATTGAGTCAATATTTCCTGCCGGCCGAATAGCATAAAGTTTATTCCATGAATTAATTGATTTATCTGGCAGCGTTCCCGATATCACTATACTTCCATTGTTGAGCAATACCATATCACAGGGAACAAAATTTCCAAACACTTTTTTCCAAACAGTAATTCCATTTGCATTGCATTTCATTACAACTGTTTGTTTTCGTTCCCTTACATAATAATAGAGAAATATTTCGTCATCACTATTGGTAACTACCTTGCCGTTTTCGCCCTGGTACAATTCATCATCGGTGCTGCTGGTGATGGTATCGGTTAATACATGCATCCACTGCATTTGACCCGATGAGTTGTTTACGTCATTTTCCTTTTTACATGAAAACAAAACCGCAAATACAATACACATCATTATCCACCTCACATTATTTAGCATTTTGTTTTCAGTTACTTCTATTGGTGTTTTTCTATTTAATCACTGTTATTTTTTTCGAAACAGTATTATCTCCTGTGTCAATTTTTATAAAATAAATTCCATCATCAACGGCTTGATTATTTTGATTGATAATGTTCCAGCCGATTGGATGTTGGCCTGCATTTAATTTTTCGTTTACCAATGTTTTTATTTCCCTTCCGGTGATGTCAACTATTTTAACTGAAACAGTTTTTGTTTGGTTCAACGAAAAAGAAATAGTGGCTGTTGATGAAACAGGATTGGGAAATAAATTCAAATCTGAAATGCTATTGTTGTTTTCTTCAACGGTTGTTACGAAGGGATTCAATTTTACAATCCAAAAATCGTGATTGATAAAACCCGTAACTCCGTGATGCCCGCTTACATCACCGTCATTAGAGCCTGATGCACCAAATAATAAAATGCCTCCATCATTTGTAATGTACATATCATTTGCAAACTCATATTCGGTACCACCGTACGATCGTTGCCATTGAAGAGTACCAACTCCATCTGTTTTTACCAGCCAATAATCTAAATTGCCGTGATTACCGCTCACATCAAAATCATTTGATGCTGACAACCCAAACAAAAGATATCCGCCATCGCTTGTTTCAGCTGTTGCAAATGCCGATTCCCCGTCAGATCCACCAAGTGTTTTTACCCAACTCTTAGTTCCTAATGAGTCGGTTTTAACCATCCAAAAATCATCCTGTTGCCCTGCAAAATTATATCTGAATGTTACATCTCCCGATACGGGACTATACGTGTCGCCACTGATAAGGTAACCGCCATCAGTAGTTGCCGTTAGACAATAAGCATTATCGTTGTCTGTTCCGCCAAATGATTTATTCCATTGAATAGTTCCAAGGCTATCGGTTTTAACCAGCCATAAATCGCCCCCGCCATGATTCATACTAACATCTCCATTATTGGAGTATGAAGTTCCATAAAGAACAATTCCACCGTCAGCGGTAAATATTATATTGTTTCTGTTAGTTAACTCGTCACCAGTACCACCCAGGCATTTCTGCCAATCCAATGTTCCGGCACTATTAATTCTAAACATCCATATATCCATATTTCCATGTAATCCTGAAACATCACCTCCGTTTGCAGTTGTTGTTCCAACCAATACAAAATCTCCGTTACTTGTTTCAGCTATAGAAAGAGCTATTTCTTCACCGGGTCCTCCATAGCAATATTGCCATTGTATAGCTCCGCTTGCATCTAATTTAACTACCCACACATCACCGGTGCTGTGATTGCCTGTTACATCACCATTATTCGAAAAGGTTTCTCCGCAAAAAATATAACCACCATCAGAGGTGCTTTTAATTTCGCTTGCAAAATCACTTAAAGTTCCGCCATAAGATTGTTGCCAGTCAATATATCCGGATGAATCCAATTTTACAACCCATATGTCCGTCTCAGAAGCAGTTCCATGATGGCCGGTTACATCACCATCATTGGAGTATGACCAGCCACACGTGATGTATCCTCCGTCAGGAGTTTGATGGCTGCCTGCGGATAGACCTGTTTCGCTTAAGGTGCCACCTAAAGAACGTTGCCATTGTATGGTGGGTGCTTGTGCATTTGTTACTAACGTGCTTGCTATGTAGAACAAGATGGAAAGAAGAATTATTTTCATTTTTTTGCTTTACCGTTGTACTATTTAATTACCGTTATTTTTTTCGAAACAATATTATCGCCTTCATTAATTATTACAAAATAAATTCCGGCATCCACCGGCTGATTGTTTTGATTGGTGATGTTCCAGGCGATTTGATGTTCGCCAGCATTTAATTTTTCGTTTACCAATGTTTTAATTTCCCTGCCGGTGATGTCATAAATTTTAATTGAAACAGTTTTTGTTTCGTTCAACGAAAAGGAAATGGATGCTGATGATGAAACAGGATTTGGAAATAAATTTAAATCAGAAATGTTGCTGTTGTTTTCTTCAATGCTTGTTACGAAGGGATTTAGTTTTACAATCCACATATCATGATTTATAAAACCCGTAACTCCGTGATGTCCGCTAACATCACCATCATTAGAACCTGAAGCACCAAATAATAAAATGCCGCCATCATTGGTTACGTACATATCATTGGCAAACTCATACTCGGTGCCACCATAAGACCGCTGCCATTGAAGGGTGCCAACTCCATCTGTTTTTGCCAACCAAAAATCAAAATTACCATGGTTGCCACTCACATCAAAATCATTTGAACCTGATAATCCCAACAGCAGATACCCGCCATCGCTTGTTGCAGAGGTAGCTGTTGCCGATTCCATGCTCGAGCCGCCCAGTGTTTTTACCCAACTCTTATTTCCTAAAGAGTCGGTTTTAACCATCCAGCAATCCGGATCAGGGCCAGCAACATTGTATCTTAAAGTTACATCTCCTGATACCGGACTATAAGTATCTCCACTTACAAGGTAACCACCATCTGAAGTTGCAGTAAGACAAAAGGCATCATCTCTACCTGTTCCGCCAAATGATTTATTCCATAGAACATTTCCCAGGCTATCGGTTTTAACGAGCCATAAATCACCCCCGCCATTATTCATACTAACATCTCCATTATTGGAGTATGTAGTTCCATAAAGAACAATACCACCGTCAGCGGTAAATATTATATTATTTCTGTTGGTTAATTCATCATCTGACCCACCCAGACATTTCTGCCAATCCAATGTTCCGGAACTACTGAGTTTTAAAAGCCATATATCCTGATTTCCATGAAGGCCTGAAACATCGCCTCCATTTGCAAGTGCTGTTCCAGCAAGTACAAAACCTCCGCTATTTGTTTCAACTACCGAAATGGCGATGTCTTCTCCGGGTCCTCCGTAGCAATATTGCCATTGTATTACTCCGGTGACATCTAATTTAACTACCCACACATCACCAGTGCTGTGATTACCTGTTACGTCTCCGTTACTCGAAAATGTTTGTCCACAAAAAATATATCCACCATCAGATGTGCTTTTAATTTCACCTGCATATTCACTTAAGGTTCCGCCATAGGATTGTTGCCAGTCAATTATTCCGGATGAATCCAATTTTACAACCCATATGTCTGTCTCAGAAGCTGTTCCATGATGCCCGGTAACATCACCATCATTGGAGTAGGACCAGCCACAAGCGATATATCCTCCATCAGGAGTTTGGTGGCCGCCTGCCGAAAGGCCAGTTTCACTGTAGCTGCCACCTAAAGAACGTTGCCATTGAATGGTGGGTGCCTGTGCGTTTGAAATAAATGTGCATGCTATGCAGAACAAGATGGAGAGAAGAATAATTTTCATTTTATTGCTTTTTTTTGCTACTATTTAATCACCGTTATTTTTTTCGAAACAGTATTATCGCCTGCATTAATTATTGCAAAATAAATTCCATTATCAACTGCTTGATTATTTTGATTGATAATGTTCCAGCCGATTTGATGTTGGCCTGCATTTAATTTTTCGTTTACCAATGTTTTAATTTCCCTTCCGGTGATGTCAACTATTTTAACTGAAACAGTTTTTGTTTCGTTCAAAGAAAAGGAAATAGAAGCTGATGATGAAACAGGGTTTGGAAATAAATTTAAATCAGAAATGTTGCTGTTGTTTTCTTCAATGCTTGTTACGAAGGGATTTAGTTTTACAATCC
>JANNXV010000326.1:0-10093 GCA_031409815.1 Bacteroidota bacterium | reverse complement strand
CACTAAATCATTCGCTGCTGGTTTATACTTACTCGAATTAAAAAACAACGATAACATTTACAGAAAAACGTTGGTCAAAAATTAAGTCTGAATATTTGAATTTGAAAATCCGGAAGAACTTAGGTTCTTCCGGATTTTTTTTGATAGGTAACTTTCTTCTTTCTTTAATCTGACTTTAAAAGGAAAATAGACTTATTTGAAAAAATGCAATACTTTACTACTCCATATGATGCTAAAAAAACTTACTCCTTCGGTTTCAGTTGCATCATAAACAAATGCTCCAACAATTCTTTTTCCTTTTTATCAAACACCTTGCCTCTACGTTCATAAACTTTAGTAGCCAAATCGACCGCTTTATCAATCAAAAACATTTCGCTCTCATCAGCACTACCCCAATAAAAAGAAGGAATAAGTTTTTTGGGAAATCCAGCACCAAATATATTGGCACAAACACCCACAACAGTTCCTGTGTTAAACATGGTATTAATACCACACTTACTATGGTCGCCCATCATTAAACCACAAAATTGCAATCTGGTATTTACATATTCGTTCACCGCATAGTTCCAA
This sequence comes from Bacteroidota bacterium, assembly GCA_031409815.1. GTDB lineage: Bacteria > Bacteroidota > Bacteroidia > AKYH767-A > OLB10 > JANLUX01. Next base: position 9,523 of record JANNXV010000326.1, on the reverse strand, counting down.
ACTTTAATTTCAGAATAGTTGTTCTTAAGGTTTGAATTATTGGTGTCAGCACCCAAATTGCACCATTCACCTATTACACTATTCCCTAAAAATCCGTCATGCGCTTTGTTGGAGTTACCAAACAGAACAGAATTACTCACCTCCCCTCCTACTTTACATCCAGGCCCTATTGTAGTTGCTCCATAGACTTTAGCTCCCATTTTCAATACAGCGTTTTCTCCAAGTGCAAATGGTCCACGAATCATGCAACCTTCCATTACTTCTGCACCCCGGGCTATGTAAACAGGACCTGTAGAAGCATTTAATATTGAACACATCACCTTGGCTCCTTCTTCAATAAAAACTAATGAGGGTTCAATAATACTATTGCTTTTATCAATTACTTGAGATTTACGGCCGCTAATTATTCTTTCAAAATCTTCCCTTATCGCCACATCATTTAACTTGAAAATATCCCAAGTATTAGAAATAAATGTTAATTCATTTTTATATTCAATTTTCTGAAAACCAGTAAAATTAATATGATTATTACTATAGGCACCTGATTTTGCGGCTAACACTTTATCATCACTAAGCAACTGTTCACCCTTTTTTAAATTCACAATAGCCCCTACTAAATCAGCATTGGGAAACAATCTGCTATTGATAAACAGGTTTTCATCTGCTTTAATAAAATTGAATTTAGGAGTGAGATAGTCAACAGTTATAGTTGATGATTTACAGCCAAATGTCATTTCCCATTTTTCACGAATGGTTAAAATACCAACACGCAAATCAGCGCATGGGCGAGTAAATGTAAATGGCAATAGATGCTCTCGATAATTATCGTCAAAAAGAATAAGGTTCATAGTTAAATTATTGTATTGCGAAAGTAGCAGTTAAAAACAATTATTAGAATTTACAGCTCATTAAAGTAAATGAACACAATTTTTATTATTTTGGAATCGTGCTAAAACACAAACAAATTATCTTAGTTTTCCTGTTGTTAATCGCTCCCAATTTGCGGGCAGAGTTTGTATGGAACGACAATTGTTTGGATGCATACCACCAATGTCAGAAACTTAATTTCAGAAAAGCAAGTCAACTTATTGCCAATGAAAAAAAACTAAGACCATCCAATCATGTCCCCTTATATATCGAAGGTCAGATGGACTTTCTATTTTCCTTTATATCAGAAGATGAAACTGTTCTTGATCGTTTAAAAAACAATAATGAGGCTCGTATCAATCGGCTTGAAAAAATTAAGGAAAATTCGCCTTATAAGAAATTGTTCTTAGCAGAATTGTACATTCAAAAAGCAATTGCTCGTATAAAATTCAAAGAATATTTTGGCACTATTTACGATGTCAGAAAAGCAAATAAATTATTAATCGAAAACCGCACTGCTTATCCTGATTTCAAACCCAATCTACTTGGCATTGGTTTGATACATACGGTAACAGGAGCTTTACCTAAAAATTTTCAATGGATAGCCAACCTCTTGGGTTTGGAAGGTGATATTAAACTTGGTTTTTCAGAATTGAATACATTGCTAATAGCAAGTTACGTACAACCGGAAATCAATTGGTTGAGTGAAGATGTTCTGGTGATTCTTACCTTTCTTCAAGTTAGTCTTGAAAAAGATAAAAACAAAGAAACTATCAGAAAGCGTTTCGTTGTTGTGAATGATATTGAAGAAAAGCCCTTGATTCAATTTGCGAAAAGTGTTTTTCATTTAGCTTGCAACGAAAACGACAGCATTATTCATATTTTATCAACCAGAAAACATAATCAACAAGAATATCAAATCGATTATTTGAATTATTTGGAAGGAATAGCCAGATTGAATAATCTGGACTTTACTGCTGAAAAATATTTTTTGCTTTATGTAAAACTATATAAGGGAAAATCGTTTGTTAATTCTGCGTGGCAACGATTGGCTTGGTGCAGCCTTTTACAAGGTGATTTAAAAAATTATCAAACTTATATCAATCATTGTCTTGAAAAAACCGACAACAACTCACTGTCTGACGAAGACTATCAGGCAACAAAAGAAGCAACTGACCAAGAAGTACCAAATATATATCTCTTAAGAAGCAGGCTGCTGTTTGATGGTGGCTACTATTTGCGTTCGCTGAACGAAATAGCAGGAAAACCTAAGGGTACATTTAGCCGGCTGCGCGATCAACTAGAGTTAACCTATCGGCTGGCACGAATATTTGATAAAACGGATAAAAAAGATAAGGCAGAACAATACTATATTCAAACACTGGAGAATGGCGATGCAACGTCCTATTATTATGCAGCAAATAGTGCATTAATGCTAGGTTTAATAAAGGAAGAAACAAATGATACTACTTTAGCTTTAAGCTATTTTAATAGATGCTTAAACATGACACAACACGAATATCAAAACAGTATTGATCAAAAAGCCAAAGCCGGAATAAACAGATTGAGCAAATAATTTGATGATTTGAAAATGAAAACACCAATTACCATAATTACCTAATTTCATTATCACCTTAATTACCCAGACAAAATGGATTTCATTGACGAAAAGCTGCTTCAATATGCAGAAGCACACACCACAGAAGAAAATCAAATTCTTAAAGAATTAAACCGTGAAACACAAGCACATGTTCTAAACCCGCGCATGCTTAGCGGACATTTACAAGGCCGGGTCTTGAGTATGTTAAGTCATATGATTCAACCTCAATCTATTTTAGAGATCGGAACTTATACAGGTTACTCGGCCATCTGTTTATGCGAAGGATTACAACAGCACGGAAAATTATTTACCATTGACATTAATGAGGAGTTGGAAGAAATGGTGCATAAATATTTTGACAAAGCAGGGCTTGGGCACAAGGCAGAACAATTAATCGGTGATGCAACCGCAATCATACCTACTTTAAAAACCAATTTTGATCTGGTTTTTATTGATGCCGATAAAATAAACTACTCTCTTTATTATGATTTGGTTTTTGATAAAGTTAATAATGGTGGATATATTATTGCCGACAATGTTTTATGGAGTGGCAATGTTTTAAAACCGGTTGCTGTATCAGATGAGGAAACCAAGGCGATTACGGCATTCAACGAAAAAATTCAAAATGATAATCGTGTGGAAAATGTTTTATTGCCGATAAGAGATGGTCTAATGGTGGTAAGAAAAAAATAATTCGCATACATACGCCAACCAATAACGCAAATAATGAACGACAATAATATCTCGAAAAAGAAACCCATTTATCCTGTAAACGATTCCTTACGCAGGTATTTGAAATATTATGGCAGAAAGGTAAACAGCGAAATTCAATACGATGATTTGCTCCGCTTCAATAGTTCTTTTCCAATCAATGATCGTAAAGGCAACGACACACTTTGGGAAAGTGTATTTTATCCTTCATCTGAAATGGAACAATTAAATAAAGCACTTACAGGTCTGTATGCTTTATTAAAAACTGGTGGTGATGTTTCTGTTATGGAACATTTATATGTTGAGCGTGTGGATTTTTGTACGTTTGGAAATAGCAAACCATTTAGAATACGAATTGTAAATAATTTTAACGACAACTTTGATTATTTCTACATAAAACGTGCTGACGCTTCCAGAATTTACGGCTTGGAACTCGAGCATATACTCAGCCCAAACCGAATCAACTATTTTGTTTTTGCCGATACCTTAATTGAAGAACATATTGCAGGATTGCCTGGCGATATGTTTATTAAAAATCAATTAAAAGACAAAGACCTCAATGCCATTCGCATTGCTAAAGAATTTGTAAAATTTAATGAGCGTTGTTTTGTTCGATTGCTAGGCGATATGCGTTCCTACAATTATGTGGTTGACATTACACCCGATTTTGAAGAAGTACATTATCGGATTCGAGCTATCGATTTTGATCAACAGAGTTATGAAGGACGCAAATCATTATACCTGCCACAGTTCTTTAAAGAGAATTTACCGCTAGTTCAGTTGAGCACAAAATTGATGACACCGGAAACAGTACATCAATACCAGGTTGAAGAGCGAACATTAATGGCAAAACGAATTGGTGCAGCTCGTCATATGACCAAAGATTTATTGGATGTAATGAGTGCTGACACCATTTCAACGGAAGAAAAGGTGACACAACTTAAAAATGAATTGGCCGACTATTATAATAACGACACTTTTCGCAAAGCAAAAAACATGGGAGACCTAGTAAAAATGAGTCTGAAGGAAATGATCAGGAAAAACAAAATGCATGTAAAGAAGACGCGTTAGTCAGACTCATGTTCACTATCTATTTCTTTAGATACTTAGCATTCACCTCTTCAAAACTTGGCAAGTCATTAAAATGCCACATGTCTACTACCGTTCCATTCTTCAATAAAACCAAACCGGGATTCGAACGGATAATTGTTTTCAAAGTAGTGGCATCGCAGTAATAATAAGGGAACATACTCTGAAACTCATGGCGTAATTTATCTGTTTCAGGAGCCGGTGTTGATGTGATTCCAAAAAACTCAATATCCTTTTGAAGGCACAGATTTACAAAATCATTAATTCTTGGTTGTATTTTTTTATCTGTTTTAGTTAAATCATACGCCACTAGCATGAATAAATACTCTGGTCGGTTCAAAAAATCTTGCGTGTAATCGTTATCTGCATCATCACGAATAGCAAAATCATGAATATGCGGCACATCACCTTCGCGTATTTTTTTATCCTTACGATCAATAAATTTATACGTTGAATCAATTGTGCTTAACTGATCGGTGGTTAATTCTAACTGTTTTCCATCCTTCTCATAAATAAAAACCATCACCACACTGTCGGTAACCGCACCCGGAGGCAACTTCATGCCTTCGTTGATATTCTTTCCAATCGCAAATGGACGAAAATCTTTTACCGGCAAGTGAGCATAACAATGCCAAGTAAACCATGCCGTTAATAGGGTAGCTGCATAGGTGGCAATATTGGTTGCCCGTTCAGAGAAAAGAGGACCAATGTTTTTTCGTTGCATAAAAATTGGAAGTAACAGCACTAGCAATGCCATATCTTTTCCAAACGATTCCCAAGGCTTTAAGTGCAGTGCATCACCAAAGCAACCACAATCCTTCACCACATCAAAATAAGCTGAGTAAAAAGTAAGGAAGCCAAAGAAAACAATTAACAACATTAACAACCAACTTACCAATAACATTCGATAACCAACCAGCAGGGCAAAACCTAATACAACCTCGCTAATGCTGATTACCATGGCTAATGGTAACGAAACACCCGACATCCACGGAGTGTTAAAAACGGTAAAATATTCATCCAGTTTATAGGAGAAACCCAGCGCATCATTGGCCTTAATCAAGCCTGAAATAATAAATAGCACTCCCACTAAAAATCTACAGATATTTGTTATTGCTTTCATAATTTTTATTCTTTATACTTTTCTTAATCCATTTTTTTCATCAGCACATCAATAATCAGCACATACTTGTTATTCACCTAACTTAATAAGTGCAAACACTGCATAATTAATAATATCAAAATAGTTTGCATCAACACCTTCACTAATTAGCGTAGATCCACTATTATCTTCTATTTGTTTGATGCGCAATAATTTCATCAAAATCAAATCAGTCATCGAGCTCACACGCATATCACGCCATGCTTCACCATAATCATGGTTTTTATTCAACATCAGTGCTTTTGCTTTTGCAAGTTGTTGCTCAAACCGCAAAATAGCATCATCACTTTTCAATTCCATTGGTCCTTTTTCGCCCAACTCCAATTGTATAAGTGCAATGGCAGCATAATTCACAATGCCAATAAACTCACTCTCTACTCCCTCATCAACTTTATGCGATTTTTTTTCTTCAATACTGCGTATTCTTTGTGCCTTGATATAAATCTGATCGGTCAATGAAGAAGTGCGTAAAATCCGCCATGCCGAACCATAATCCTGCATCTTTTTGAGATAAATATCTTTGCATAAACTTATTGCTTGATCGTATTGCAAAGAGGTTTTCTGAGGCATGTGCAAATATCCTAATGTTGTAATGAAATTATTATGAGTGTAAGCTATCAAATAAACTGCCAGGGCCAATTGCTAACACTTTCTTCACCTGTAGTGATGGGAATAGTAAATGTAAGTCCTGATTCATTTTATGACGGTGGCAAATTTAATGATGAAACCAACATATTACCTCACGTTGAGCAAATGCTTTCAGAAGGCGCAGCTATTATTGATATTGGAGCTGTTTCAAGCCGACCGGGTGCCAAATACATTACGGCCGAAGAAGAAATAAAACGTTTAATACCGGCCGTAAAATTAATTCATCACCATTTCCCTGCTGCAGTGTTATCAGTAGATACCAGCAGTGCTGATGTAGCTAAATTGGCTATTGAAAACGGAGCTTCGATAATTAATGATATATCGGCCGGTGAGTTTGACAGTATGATGTTTGAAACAATTGCTCGCTTGCAGGTGCCTTATATTATGATGCACATGCAAGGAACGCCTCAAACCATGCAACAAAATCCATTTTACGAAAATGTAACACTGGAAATTATTCGTTTTTTTGTAAAACGTTTAGAAAAATTAAGGACACTGGGTGTTAAAGATATTATCATTGACCCCGGTTTTGGTTTTGGAAAAACGGTTCAACATAATTACGAATTGCTGGCTTCTCTTCGCAGTTTTGAAATGCTGGATTGCCCACTTTTGGTGGGTATATCGCGCAAAGCGATGATCAATAAAGTGCTTCACACTAAGCCCGAAGAGGCATTAAATGGAACCACTGTTGCCAACACCATTGCATTGATGAACGGAGCCAATATTTTGCGTGTGCACGATGTGAAGGAAGCGGTGGAAGCTGTAAAAATCGTGAATGAATTAAGAAAATCAAATTAAGATAAAAACAATCATTTATAAATAAACCTCATGAGCAACAACGACATTATGAAAAAACTCCGCGTAGCATTACAACTTCGCGATGATGATATTATTCATATTCTAAAATTGGTTGATTTCAGCATTACTAAAACAGAGCTGAGTGCGTTTTTTAGGAGCGAAGATCATCCTAATTATAAACCTTGCGGTGATCAGGTGCTACGTAATTTTTTAAACGGGTTAGTTATTTATAAAAGAGGGGTTAAGGAAAACTAGTTTTGGTTTAAGAACAGCATGAATAAATCATAATAAACCATTAACTATAAATCTTCTTCCTACTTTCCCAAATCGTCAAAATCCACATCGGTAAATGACGAATCAACCGTTTTTTCACTACTAGTTGCAGCTTTACTTTCTGAGTTTGTTGCAGTGCCCGTTCCTTTTATATATTCAAGTGCTTCCAACAACCCATCTGTAAATTTTTCAAAATCCTCTTTATACAAAAAAAGCTTGTGCTTCTCATAAATAGGAGCTGCTTCGGTTTCACCGGGCAACCTTTTGCTTTCGGTTATTGTGATATAGAAGTCGCTATTACGGGTCGACTTTACATCGAAATAATAAGTTCTTTTTCCTGCTCTAATTCTTTTCGAGAAGTGTATGTCACGCTGTGGCTGATTTTCAAAATCACTCATAAAATACTTGTTTAAGTATGGCAATGATAAAAAAATATTCTTTACCAAATCAATTCTTAGGCTGCTCTTCCATTAATTGCATTTCAAAAAGTGCAGAATACACACTATTCTGGGAAAGCAAGTCTGAATGTTTGCCTTGTTCAACAATTCTACCCTCATCCAGCACAATAATATGATCTGCCGCTTTAACTGATGAAACACGATGACTCACCAGTATAGTAGTTTTATTCTCCATCACATTTTTAAGATTATTCAGAATCCGCTCTTCAGTGATGGTATCAACGGCTGATAAACAATCATCGAAAATCAAAATACGGGGTTCCTTAATAATTGCTCTGGCAATAGAAATCCGTTGTTTCTGTCCGCCTGACAGTGTAATTCCCCGCTCACCTACCAGTGTCTGAAAACCTTCAGGAAACTCCATAATGTTATCATAAATGGCGGCCATTTGTGCTGCATCTTCCACGCGCTTATTATCTAACGTTGTTTCCAAACCAAAAGCAATATTTTGAGCTATTGAATCGGAAAACAAAAACACGTCCTGAGGAACACAACCTACTTGCTTTCTAAATGCATCTAATTGCAAATCGGATAATGCATGATCATCGATCAATATTTTTCCCTTATCAGGATCAATAAGCCGCAACAATAAGTTTACCAGCGTAGTTTTTCCAGATCCGGTTCTGCCAATAATGGCTAATGACTTTCCGGGTTGAACCGTAAAAGATATTTCGCTCAATGCCTGCGTACCGCTTTGAGCATATTGAACACTCACATTCCGAAATTCAATTTTTCCTTTGATTATGCCCGGCTCAATTGAACCACTTAGAATTTCAGGAGTTGTATGCAGAAATTCATTGATTCGTTGTTGAGAAGCTGCAGCACGTTGAACTATAGTAACTACCCAACCCAACGAGGCAACTGGCCAAGTTAGCATGTTAACATAAATCACAAACTCTGCAATATTGCCAACAGTCAACCGGCCCTGCATTACTTCAATGCTTCCGGCATAAATGGTAATGATGGTACTGAGGCCTACCAGCAATAACATAGTGGGCATAAACAACGCATTTACCTTCACTAAGTCCATCGAAACATTTTTGTATTGCTCGCTTTGCTTTTCATAAGCCTTGAGATAATGCTGCTCTCGTGTAAAAGCTTTTACCACGCGGATGCCCGAAAAGGTTTCTTGAACAAATGTGCTGAGTGTGCTCAGTTGCGCCTGCACTCGCTCACTTTTGGTATTAATTAAATCATGCACATAATAAACCATAAAAGTTAGTATAGGTAATGGTAACAAAACATAAAGTGCAAGCCTGGGATTTACACTCACCATTGCCCATATCACTAAAATAAACATCACAATCAGATTGATGGTGTACATAATGGCGGGACCCACATACATACGCACACGGCCCACATCTTCGCTGATACGATTCATCAGATCGCCTGTGTTGTTGCGGTTATAAAACGACAGATCGAGTTTTTGGTAATGATCAAAAACTTCGTTCTTCATATCGTATTCAATCAATCGGCTCATAACAATAATTGTTTGGCGCATTAAAAACATAAACACTCCTTTCAACAATGCCATGGTGAGCACCAGCACACCAAAAATTAAAATATTAAAACTGATGAGCTGGTAAAAATCGTGCTGCAAATCGAATCCGTTAAACAGCTTGTAATTATTTATGTTGGCTGCTACCACATCCAGGGCATTGCGGGTTAGCTGAGCCGGAAAAATGCCAAACAAATTACTGATGGTAACAAACAGCACACCCAACAATAAACGCGAGCGGTATTTGAAAAAGAATTTATTGAGGTGCGAAAGGGATTTCATGTGCAATGCAAAAGTATCAAAACAGAAAGTGTGATTAAATTGCTTTTCATCTCTTTCATTCCGTGGTTGGCAGGACGATAACCACAGAGAAATTTATTATAGTAGTGAGATGCCTTCGACTTCGTTCAGGCTGACCC
>JANNXV010000325.1:0-5389 GCA_031409815.1 Bacteroidota bacterium | reverse complement strand
TTTCTAATTCATCCCGGTGCTTTTCATACACTTCTTTGATATTACTGAGCCATGCATTCACAAAACCCAAATCTTTATTTTCCATAGCAGCCAGCACACCACCGCAACCATAATGCCCGCAAAGAATAATATGCTTTATATGCAACACCTCAACAGCGTAATATAAAACACTTAAGAGGTTCGAATCTGTTTGAAACACCAGGTTGGCCACATTGCGGTGTACAAATATTTCTCCTGACTTAGTTCCTGTTATTTCATTGGCAGGCACGCGGCTGTCGGAACAACCAATCCATAAATATTTAGGCTCTTGCCCCTTGGTCAGGTTAGTAAAAAAATCAGGATCGGAAGCTAACTTCTCTTTACTCCAATCTTGATTACCTTCTAAAAGGCGTTCGTAGCTTTTGTCTGTCATGTTTGGTGAACTATGTTAATTGAGTTAAATATGTTAACTATGTAAATTGAGTAACTGAGTCAACTAAATTAACCTAATTAGCCCAGTTAACATATTTAACTAAGTCAAAGGGATAAAAATAGTCAAAACAGAAATTATACTTCCAGAAAGTAACCTGTTTTAAAATTAAGCGTATAATAGTTTTATGAAATGACACTTAACAAATCCAATCAACATGAAAAGAAAAATTTTAGTAGTAGAAAGCGAACTCAGCATTCGCATGATGCTTGAACATTTTTTGAGTGATGAATACGATGTGATTGCCGTAGAAAACGGTTATGAAGCTTTAAGTTGGATTCAGCATGGCAACCATGCCAACTTATTATTGGTTGACACTGATATGACCATGATTAACGCACGCGAGTTTGAGCATAGCATTAAAAAACAAAAAGGAATGTCGTGTGTGCCGGTCATTATGTTTGCAGCAAGCAATAAAAACATAGTCCATACCAACCATTTAATCCAGCCACTTGTGAACCCTAAAGAAATAATTACTAAGATTAATGCTGCTTTAGGAAGAGCTGCGGCTTAACGTCAATGCGCTTAAATTTCCTTTCGTCATTGCGAGTGCCCCTTCGCACGAAGCAATCTCATCCTACAGAGCAATTTTTTTATAGACACAGATTGCTTCGTGCCTCGCAATGACGGAAAACTATTAACCTGATTTTAACAATAAACTATAAACCATAATCCTTTAACCCACCCAGATGCTTTAATTTAGCCAACACTTATAAACGAGTGTATGACTAAGGAAGAGGCGCAGGTACGTATTGCACAGTTAAGCCATCAATTGGACGAACATAATCATCGTTATTATGTGCTCTCCCACCCTATTATCAGCGATTTTGAATTTGATAAACTCCTAGAAGAGCTAATCGCATTAGAAAAGCAATTTCCTGAATTGCTTTCACCTAACTCCCCTAGCCAGCGAGTGGGAGGCGCCATTACCAAAGATTTTGAAACAGTGATTCATAAATACCCAATGATGTCATTGGGTAATACCTATTCCGAAGAAGAGTTACGGGATTTTGATGAGCGTGTACGGAAATTGTTACCCGATGACGAAATTGAATACGTGTGTGAATTAAAATTTGATGGCGTTGCCATCGGCTTAACTTATAAAGATGGCGAATTATTACGCGCAGTTACAAGAGGCGACAGCATTCAAGGTGATGATGTAACTGCTAATGTAAGAACGATTGGAAGTATACCGTTAAAATTAAAGAAAGGCGATTACCCTTCAGAATTTGAAATACGTGGTGAAATAATATTACCACGAAAAGAATTCGACCGGATGAATGCCGAACTGGCGGATCAATTGGCTGAAGATGGGTATAGCGATGAAGAAATAAATGAACAGTTATACCGTAATCCACGCAACACTGCATCAGGAACATTAAAGCAACAGGACTCAGCCAAAGTTGCCACCCGCAAACTCGATTGTTTTTTATACGCATTGTATGGCGATGGTTTTCCATTCAAAACACATTTTGAAAGTTTGTACAAAGCACGCGAATGGGGTTTCAAAATTTCGGAACATGTAAAGCTTTGCAAAACAATGGAAGAAGTAATGCTTTATATCAACAGTTGGGAACAAAATCGCGATCAACTAGGTTTCGATATTGATGGTGTTGTAATTAAAGTAAACAATTATCGCCTGCAGCAAGAATTAGGTTATACTGCAAAGTCGCCCCGTTGGGCAATTGCCTATAAATACAGAGCACAGGCTGCCGTAACAATTCTAAATGATATTGGATATCAGGTAGGTCGCACCGGGGCCATCACACCGGTTGCACATTTAAAGCCGGTGCAACTGGCAGGTACTATCGTTAAACGTGCTTCGTTGCACAATTCTGATCAGATTGAAAAATTAGCTTTAAGAATTGGCGACACTGTGATGGTAGAAAAAGGAGGAGAAATTATTCCTAAGATAACCGGTGTTGACATAAGCAAACGGCCTATTGAAGCAGTCAGCGTAGTATACATTACTCATTGTCCTGAATGTAATACGGAATTAATTCGTGTAGAAGGCGAAGCCAATCATTATTGTCCAAATGAAAATGGATGTCCTCCTCAAATAGTAGGCAGATTAGCGCATTTTACCAGTCGCAAAGCCATGAATATTGACGGGCTCGGCTCCGAAACAATGGACTTGCTATTCCGACAAAACCTGGTACACAACATTGCAGATATTTATGATTTAAAAAAAGAGCAAATTGCTGTTTTGGAACGAATGGGTGAAAAGTCAGCATCCAATATTATTGAAGGCATAAACAAATCAAAAGAAGTTTCGTTCGAGCGAGTTTTGTATGCCATTGGTATCCGCTATGTGGGCGACACTGTTGCGCGTAAATTAGCAAGGCATTTTAAAAATATTGACGCTTTGATGGAAGCAAACTTTGATCAATTGATAGAAGCACCTGAAATCGGAGAAAAAATTGCACAAAGTGTTTTGAAATACTTTGCAGATGCAGATAAAAGAAAGGTACTTGATCGATTAAAAAATGCAGGTCTTCAATTTGAAATAATACAGGATGAAGCAAATTTGCCGTTAAGTGATAAACTAAAAGGCATTACTATTGTAGTTACCGGAACCTTTGAAAATCACGAACGTGAAGAATTAAAAAAATTGATTGAACTTCACGGTGGTAAAAACGGCAGTTCGGTTACAGGTAAAACAAATTATTTATTAGCCGGAGCCGATTGCGGGCCGAGTAAATTAGAGAAAGCAGAGAAGATGAAAGTGAAGGTGATAAGTGAGAAAGAATTTGATGTGATGATTGGTTGATGAGATTCCGTCATTGCGAGGAACGAAGCAATCTGCTGCTATGGAAAGATTGCTTCGTTCCTCGCAATGACGACAAAAGACAAAAAAGATGAACAAAAACATAAGACAAAAGATTGCCAGAGTAATGTTTCTACGAGAGTTTAAAACCCACAAGCGACAACAAAAAATGATTTCGTTTGATGAGGCTAAAACCATTGGAGTAATTTATGATTCAACTGACGAACGTAATTTTGAAATTATAAAACGATATGTAAAAGAATTGCGCGAGATCTATAAAAAGGATGTTCTATCACTTGGCTATTACGATGGCAAAGATCTTCCAAACATGCGCTTTAGTAAATTGGGGATGGATTTTTTTACTCGTAAAAATCTGAATTGGCATTTCAAACCAATTGCTCCGGTTGTAAAAAGTTTTACTGTAAAAGATTTTGATATTCTGATTGATCTTCATACTGGAAACAGTATTCCCTTTAAATATATTATTGCTATGACAAAAGCTAAATTTAAAATTGGCCGTTATGATAGATCCAGCCTACCCTTTTACGATTTCATGATTAGTGTGGAAGATAATATTTCATTACCAAAATTTATTGAGCAAGTCAATCATTATTTAAATATGTTGAAACATGAAGCAGCTATCTGAAAAATCTTTTAAAGGAACCGGTGTTGCATTAATTACACCTTTCCAAAAAAGTGGAAGTGTTGATTTCGATTCGCTTGAAAAAGTAATCAAACATATTTTAAAAGGAAAATGTGAGTACTTAGTTCCATTGGGTACCACTGGTGAAAGCGCTACACTTTCAAAAAAGGAAAAGTTTGAACTACTTGAATTTGTAGTAAACAAGGTGAATAAAAAGGTACCAATTGTTTTAGGTTTGGGTGGCAACAATACACAGGAAGTACTCCAAGGGTTTAAAGAATTTAACTTTAAAGGTGTGGATGCCGTGCTTTCTGTATCACCTTATTATAACAAGCCTACACAACAAGGTATTTATGAGCATTACAAACTCATTGCAAAAGCCTCACCTGTTCCTATAATATTATACAATGTTCCATCACGAACGGGAAGTAACATCACAGCTGAAACAACATTAAAGCTCGCTAAAGATTTTAAAAATATCATTGGCATTAAAGAAGCAAGCGGAAATATGGAGCAATGTATGTTTATTATTAAAAACAGACCTTCCAATTTTTTAGTAATAAGTGGGGATGATGCCCTCACCCTTCCGCTAATTGCTTCCGGTGCCGATGGAGTAATTTCTGTGGTTGCCAATGCGTATCCGCAACAATTTTCAGAAATGGTGCGTAAAGCGTTAAAAGGAAATTTTGTAGAAGCCAGAAAACTACACTATCAATTATTGGATGTAATACCAATGTTGTTTACTGAGAGTAGTCCTCCCGGTGTTAAAGCCATACTGAATGCAATGAAAATATGTGAAGAAAATGTTCGTTTGCCTTTAGTTCCTGTTAGCAAAACACATAGAAAAGCGTTGCTTGAGTTTAATTTTAAACTTAAGTAGAATAATTTAACAATAAATTTATTAAAACCATTCAATCATTGTTTGCATCAGATAATTAACACATCTATATCTGAAAAAAATAAAAGCCCTGCAAAATTTTTGCAGGGCTTTTATTTTTAATGACCCAAAAGCTGTTATTGAGTAAAATCATAGGTGGTATTTGTACCAATAGTTACCGGTAACTTACTCCAGGTTTCTACTGCATTACGGGTATGAATGGATATATAATAGGTTCCTCCTATTATGACTGGCGGATAATTAATATACGCCCAACCATCAACACCTAAAGCCACCGTATTAGATGCAACCAATGAATCAGGATTAAATTGATTGTGTAATTGAATTCTTATAGAGTCTGCAATTGACGGATCGCTGCCAATAAATCCATTTAATATTGCCGGTTGCATTGAACTATTGCCTAAATAAAACCCCTCGATAAATACACGCAAATTCAAATTATAAGTAGTACAATTATTAACTGTAACCAATGTAACGGAACTAATACCCACACAACCATTGGTATTAGTTACTTGAACGGTATAATTACCGGTTGTGTGGATAACGGTGCTCGCTGAAATAGCACCGTTCGACCATAAATAACTGTTAAAAGTTTGAGTACTTAATATTACA
>JANNXV010000324.1:0-1799 GCA_031409815.1 Bacteroidota bacterium | reverse complement strand
TCTTGTAAAATCTTATTTACTTCGCGGCTCGATACATCATCACCACTATCAGTAGAAAGCGATTCGGAAAAAAATGTTTTCAAAAGAAATGTGCCGTAAGGTGTTTCTACATATTTGCTGTTAGCAACACGCGAAACAGTGCTGATATCTAAACCGATTAAATCTGCAATATCTTTTAAAATCATGGGCCGCAATAAGCGTTCATCACCTTCCATAAAATAATCTTTCTGATAATTGAGAATGGCGGTCATGGTAGTAAATAAAGTTTGCTGTCGTTGCTTAATGGCATCAATAAACCATTTAGCTGCATCTATTTTTTGTTTGATAAAACTTACTGCTTCGCGAGTTGATTTATTTTTTTTATCGGTTGCATACGATTGCAACATTTCTTGAAACGAACGGCTGATACGCAAATCAGGATCGTTGCGTGAGTTAAGTGCAAGATCCAATATGCCATCACTCACGGTTAAAATAAAATCAGGTATTATTTGTTGAGAAGTGCGAGTGTCTTCTGCTGAACCACCACCGGGCCTTGGGTTAAGGTTTAAGATTTCATCAATTGCATCTTTCAACTGTTCGTCAGTAAGCGAAAGGTGATGCGCAATTTTTTCGTAGTGCTTACGCGAAAACTCATCCATATAATCTCTTACAATACGAATGGCATTGAGCGTTGTTTTATCCTGTTCTTTTTTACGCTGTAACTGCAACAGCAAACACTCCTGCAAGTTGCGGGCAGCAATGCCCGGAGGATCTAATGTTTGAATCAGTTTCAAAATATCTTCCAGTTCTTTTTCTGTAGTGGCGATATTTTGTGTAAAAGCCAGGTCGTCAACAATGGAATTCAATCCTCTGCGGATGTAACCATCGTCATCAAGACTACCGATAAGATGTTGTGCAATTACGTATTGTTTGTCATCGAGATCAAATAAACCCAACTGTGCCAGCATGGTATCCTGATACGACATGCTCACTATAACCGGAGTTTCAGGGCGCTCATCATCGGCCGAATGATTATTGGCACTCAGCTTATAATAAGGCACATCATCATCCTGCACATAATCGGCAATATCAAACTCATCCTGTTCTTTTAATGACTCGCTTACTTCAGCCTCAGTATAATCTTCCTTTTCTTCTGCTTCCTGCAGTTCCTGATCATCCAACTCCTGCTCCGCTTCATCGTCCGGATTATTTTCTTCCTCCTCTGCTATATCATCAGGTGCACCTTCTTCCAAAGCAGGATTAATTTCCAGTTCTTCTTTGATCCTTTGTTCTAATGAAGCAGTAGGTACCTGCAACAATTTCATTAACTGAATTTGTTGCGGTGACAGTTTTTGTAAAAGCCTTTGTTGAAGATTTTGTTTTAACATAAATACACTAATCACTTAATTCATTTCAAATGCTGCTATCCATATCGAAAATGTTTTTCAATTTGTTATTTCTATCACCTATCTCTGGAAATGGTCTTTGCAAATTGAAGTGTTCACTTATTTCTGCACCGCCACTTTTCCTTTGGCAATTTTAGTGTTTCCTTCTTTTACATAAAAATAATAAATACCATTATCTATATTTCTAGTGTCCCATATTTCTTGCCCTTCGTTATTTTTTAATGTGATATGTGTTATTTCTTTTCCAGTAATGTCACAAATATATAATATGGCGTCCGCTTTAACCAATGGTAATAAATAACTGAATGTGGTAAATGTTGTAGCGGGGTTTGGAGCTGCACTCACATTATTAATTTCAAGATTAGTATTTTTTTGCTGATTCTGAAACATCCGATTGCCACCTGATGTCAGATC
>JANNXV010000323.1:0-6008 GCA_031409815.1 Bacteroidota bacterium | reverse complement strand
CTTTGCCTCAAGCGATCATCCGAATGCGGCTTTACATCCAAAACTGGATGTATGTTATGTAGTTCCTACCGGATTAAATCATTTATCTCAGGAAAATATTTTTACGATCTCGCCTAATCCATTAACAACCTCTGCCATCATTCAAATTAACGGGCCTTTAAAGAATGCTGAGTTATTTATTTATGATTTGCTTGGAGAAGAAATACTAAACCAAAAATTGAATAGTAACAGAACTGAAATAGAAAAGAGAAATCTTTCCGATGGAATTTATTTTATCAAAGTGATAAATGATAACAGACAGTTTGTACAAAAAATTGTTGTTCAATAAACTATTTGATGATTCAATTTTGGATGCTTGAAGGCTTAACCGCTTTATTCATTTTGCGTGTTCCCATTGGTAAAAAATAATAGCTAATAGTCATAGCACCATAAGATCCATAATTATTGAAAGTATGGCTGTAGTCTTTATTATTAACTGTGTAGCTTACTGTTGATTCAGCAATTGGAGCAAAACCATGGTTGCCTTGAAAAGTAAAGCTTAATATATTACCTCTCGAAAAAACCTTTTCAACTCCCACCATACAAATAAAACTACCATTAACACTATTGGTTGAGCGTGTTACCTCCTTCATAGTTGCAATGTTGGTATTACCTAAACCTTCTCCTTCAAGTGCCCTTAATGTTTCACTACTCCATTTATCATCGATGGCCTCAAATGACAAACCAAGCCCGGCAACAAAACGCATATTACGGCAATTGAGCTTTGAGTTGTAAATACCCATTACCGGTATTCTGGTGATGGATGTACCCACACGCATTTCAGCATAATGACTTTTGCTATTGGTTAAACTATAATCCTGTGAAATGACATAGCTAAAACCAAATTCAGCAAAGTCAATTCCCGACTGCAAACTAAAATGGCTATTAATTGTTTTTCGCAAATAAACACCAACCTGACCCGAACCATAAGGATTATGAGTAAACAATGCGTTTGCATCATTCATTCCTCCTACATATTTCGATTTGTTAGCAATGGCACTCATTTGTGCACCTACACTCCATGTTTGTTGAGCATTAGCTGTAAATACAGCAAGAAAAAAAGCGATTACAAGAAATAAATTTTTCATGATACAGTTTTTAAAAGTTGAATCAAAATTACAAATTAGTATTATTCAGTTTCATGAATAATACTAATTTAACAATTGAACCCGAACAAAAGTTTTTCAGATCACAAAAATATCTACTTTAAAAAAGTTAATTTCTGTACTTTATTAAATGAAACGAGAAAGAATTAAACCTTTAACGAAATCTCCTTAAAGTAACAGCTTGTTCGAATCTTCATCACCCCTAACAATGAATTTCTACGGGTTATTTTATAAGATCTGCCATCCATATCGTATTCATGCGGCTGATTAGGCAAACCATGTATCACAATTTTATAATGTTTGTAAGTGGGTTCAAAATTGCCTGATGTAGTTTGAAAAATTTTTAACACATTTCTGCGATGCTGTACTACAAATTTTTTCACATTAAATTGTCCATTACGATAGCCATAATAATCGCCTGCATCTTCATAAACATAACTTACCTGCACTGATTTTGTAAAATACACATGCAGCGTTAATTCCTCCACATCAAACTCACCCACGTATTGCATTTTTGGATAATGAGGAATCACACTTCCTTCTTTAATAAATAAAGGCATTTTATCCAAAGGTGCATTGGCAACAATTTCTTTACCACCGTTCTCGTGTTCATCATTCCAGAAATTATACCAGCGACCTTTAGGCAAATAAACCAAACGTGTATCTGCATCGGGCAAGCTTACAGGGCACACCATTATTTTATCACCCAACATAAACTGATCGGTATGTTTCTGCGAAAGCAAATCTGCCTGATCATTCATCACTAATGGACGAACCATTGGTGTGCCATACGTGGAGTGTTGCCAGAAAGTGGTGTAGATATATGGCAACAACTGATAGCGTAACAAAATATATTTCTTGGCTATAAATTCGAATTTAGCACCAAACGACCAGGGTTCCTGCGGATTGGCTCCTACATCATTTCCGGCATAATGTGTTCTGCAAAAAGGATGGAACACCGCTGCCTGCAACCAACGCACATATAACTCTCCATCCGGATTACCGATAAAACCACCGATATCAGAACCGGCAAATGATATTCCACTCATGTTTAACCGTTGCACTTGCATATTGGCAATCCATAAATGTTCCCAGGTGGCAATATTATCGCCTGTCCAAACACTTGAATAGCGCTGGCCGCCCGAGTAAGTGGATCTTGTGATTACAAACGGGCGGTTAGGATAACTAAACTTTTTTACTCCTTCATAAGTAGCACGCGCCATTTGCATTCCGTACACATTATGCGCTTTTCGATGGCTGCAAGGATCGCCATCATAATCATGTCTTACATCTTCAGGGAACGTGCCAATCTCAAAAACGGCAGGCTCGTTCATATCATTCCAAACTCCTTTTACTCCATGGCGAATCATTTCTTCAAACAATCCACTCCACCATCTGCGCACATCCGCATTGGTATAATCAGGAAAATTACAAGTGCCGGGCCATACATCACCTTCCATGTACTCGCCATCAGCACGCTTGCAGAAATAATCTTTTTCAACACCTTCTTTGTACACCCAATAGTCGGGATCTACTTTTATTCCGGGATCAATAATCACTACTGTTTTAAAGCCTTGTTCCTTTAAATCGCCCAGTAATTTTGCTGGTTTTTGAAATCCTTTTTTATTCCAGGTAAAGCAACGAAAGCCTTCCATGTAATCGATATCAAGATAAATTACATCGCAGGGAATTCCACGTGTTCTGAATTCATTAGCTATTTCGCGCACTTGTTTTTCAGGAAAATAGCTCCACTTGCATTGATGATATCCCAAGGCCCACATCGGAGGCATTTCAGGTGTGCCGGTTAACCATGCATATTGCTCAGTAACGCTTATCAGTTCAGGACCATAAATGAAATAATAATTCATTTCACCTCCACGTGCCCAAAAACTGGATACATCAAATTGTTCCTTACCAAAATCAAAAATGGTGCGGAATGTATTGTCGAAAAATATTCCATAACCAATATTGTTATGCAATCCTAAATAGAAAGGTATGTTCTTATAAATAGGATCTTCATCTTTTTTGAACCCGTAGGTATCTGCACCATAATTTTCGAAGCGTTTACCTCTTAAATCAAGTTCAGTGGGCTTATCGCCTAATCCATAAAAAGACTCCCCTTCTTGAATTTTTTTACTACAATAATTAATCTTACCACCCTTTTTGAGATAATGTTGCCAATGAAACCCAAGTTCATCTTCGTTGATCACATTATACTGGCGATCGAGAATAGTAACTTTTAAGTTTTTTCGATAGATCTGAATCACCAGGTGCTCAGTCATGATATCGAACTTAAGCCGATCCTCATAAACCGATAGGTTGATGGGCTTAGGCTGCAACCCTTCCACTACCGCATATGAAAAATCGCGCTGAAATTTTTTCTCAGGCGCATAACGAAACCTTACAATCTTATCGGATAGTATTTTTACTTCTAAGCTGGTATCTTCAGTAACAAAATAAAAAGTGTTGCCTTCCTGTTTCCAGGATATCACATCAGTAGGGTAATATTTAATTGAGTACTTATCTTTTTTAATCTCCATAAATTTTTAAAGTGTGCAAATATCCATAAAGGCAGACATTATACGAGTAATAACCTATTTGGTTGTAAACCCTGTTTTGTTAATTCAAGGGGCGAAAATAGGTAAAGGAGTTTCAATATTTGTTTCGATCGGAGGACACAAAGTTCACGGAGCAATCATCCCAAAAAATCCGCCTCTGTAAACTCTGTGCGCTCCGCGCGAAAAATTAATCCCTATTGAAATGATTATTAGAATAGCTCCGTAAGATTTATTTTTGCAACATGTTATCCAATCCAGTTACTGCTTCCGCGAAATCAGCGCTTACCCCTGAAATATTACGTAAAGCATATGAGTTAATGTGCACTGCCAAAGAAATGACGGTGCTTTTTGAAGAAAAATCTGCTATTACTGCAAAATATGTGCATGCCACTTCACGCGGACACGAGGCTATTCAGTTGGCAGTGAGTATGCAATTGAAACCACAGGATTTTTTAAGTGCCTACTATCGTGATGATTCAATGCTTCTGGGTATTGGTATGCAGCCTTTCGAATTGATGTTGCAATTGATGGCAAAGCGCGATGATCCGTTTTCAGGTGGAAGGACTTATTACTGTCACCCAAGTTTGAAGCGAGATAATATGCCAAAGATTCCTCACCAGAGTTCAGCTACCGGAATGCAAGCTATTCCGACTACTGGTATCGCAATGGGAGTTCAATATTTAGAACGACAAGGTATTTCTCCTTATGAAGGCAATGATAAACCGATTGTGGTTTGCTCGCTTGGCGATGCATCTGTTACAGAAGGTGAAGTGGCCGAAGCATTTCAGATGGCCGCATTAAAACAGTTTCCTATTATCTATCTGGTTCAGGATAATGAATGGGATATTTCAGCTACTGCGTATGAAACACGTGCCATGAATGCCTATGAATATGCGCGTGGATTTAAAGGTTTGGAAGCCATAACCATGGATGGAACTGATTTTTTGAGTTGCTACAATACCATGCATAAAGTTATAAATTCAGTTCGCAAAGAAAGTCGTCCTTACTTAGTGCATGTGAGTGTTCCCTTGCTTAATCATCACACCTCAGGTGTGAGAAAAGAATGGTATCGCGATGACTTGGAAGAAGCTGCTTTACGCGATCCTTTGCCCCGTTTCAGAAACCAACTTTTGAGCGAAGGAATGACAGAGCAGGAATTGGTCAGTATTGAAAGACAAGCTTTCGATACCGTTCGTGCTGACTTTGAAAAGGCTTTGAAAGCTGAAGACCCAAAGCCGGAAGATTTATTTAAACACGACTTCGCTCCTACTCCAATTACCGAAGAAAAAGGCGATCGTTCACCGGCAGGTAAAGAACCCACTGTGATGGTAGATTGTGCACTATTTGCTGTGCAGGAATTGATGGCAAAACACAAAGAATGTTTGCTATACGGTCAGGATGTTGGCGGCAGATTAGGTGGAGTGTTTAGAGAAGCTGCAACACTGGCAGAAAAATTTGGTGACGATCGAGTGTTTAACACCCCCATACAAGAAGCGTTTATTATTGGCAGTACAGTTGGAATGAGTGCCGCTGGTTGCAAACCGATTGTGGAAGTGCAGTTTGCGGATTATATATGGCCTGGATTAAATCAATTGTTTACTGAAGTTAGCCGATCGTGCTATTTAACCAACGGAAAATATCCGGTGAGTTGTATCATTCGTGTTCCGATTGGGGCTTATGGAAGTGGCGGTCCATATCACTCATCCAGTGTGGAAAGTGTGCTGACCAATATTCGCGGAATAAAAATTTGTTATCCATCCACAGGTGCCGATTTAAAAGGGTTGCTAAAAGCGGCTTATTACGATCCTAATCCTGTAGTGATGTTAGAGCACAAAGGTTTATACTGGAGCAAAATTAAAGGCACTGAAGAAGCGCGAACAATTGAACCATCAGAAGATTATATTTTACCACTTGGCAAAGCAAGAATGGTTCAATTAGCTGATACAGATGTGCACGAAAACACCCTGACAGTTATTACTTATGGAATGGGCGTGTATTGGGCACGCAATGCTAGCAAACAATTTCCTGGTCAAATTGAGATTGTTGATTTACGAACCTTGTATCCGCTTGACGAGGAAGCCATTTTTAGTTCGGTTAATAAGCATCATAAATGTATTGTTCTCACCGAAGAATCGTACAATAATTCATTTGCGCAATCTATTGCCGGACGAATTCAAAAAAACTGTTTCACCTCACTAGATGCTGCTATTGAAGTAATAGGTGCCGAAAATTTACCGGCTATACCACTTAATTCTACTTTAGAATTTACCATGTTACCAAATGCTGATAAAGTGGCTGAGTTTAT
>JANNXV010000322.1:0-12551 GCA_031409815.1 Bacteroidota bacterium | reverse complement strand
ATAAGGCATTGTTACTGCACATGAATTATATTGTTTTATCAGGTTATACAACGCTGTGCCACCACCGTTAAATTGATTGACTGACGTAATAGGCTCTTGGCTTTGCCCCTGGATAACTGCATAATCCCAACCACCAGTCATTATTTTATTTTGACTGGTCGCATCATTACTATGATCAATTAATTGATATCCTCCGGGTGTGTAACTATCAAAAATTAAAGTATCTCCGGCTGACAAGGCAACGTCTTGAATAATTTGTGGTAAATTATTAACCCCGGTGTAACTGTTGCCAAGGAACAGCACTTTATAACTGAACTGAGCTTTTAACTCATACCCCGAAAAAAGAAAGAATGGTAAAAACAAAACCATAACAAAATGATTGATCTTATTATTGGTCGAATGTTTTTGTAGTGAATAAGTAGCAAAAATGAAAACTGTTGCAATAAATGTCGAAGCTCTAGGTGTTTTGTCTTTTCCGCCTTTGTAGGTGATGCTTCTACCTACAAAATACAGTGAGTTATTTGATGCCATTTTCATATTAATTTTATCTTGTGCAAGATAACGAAGAAATACAATTTTTTACTGCTACTGTTTTAGAATGGCAGCATTTGTTGAAACCAGATAATTACAAAGATATTATAGTTGAGAACCTTAAATTTTTTTCTCCTCAGTTGGTGTCCACACCAATGGAACATGCTACTGTGCAACCCACTCCTTCACAAACTTTCTGCCACTGTTGGCTTTCCTTCCCACCAACATTATTCATTGTTTTATGCTGGTGAAATAAACATTTGCAAAGTTGGAAGCGCAGCTGATATAGAGATATCGTGAATATACTATTTACACTTTCGATTGCTTGAGAGTTCGCACAAACAGTTGAGACACCATGCTGGGACAAATGATTTGCCACCTTTTTCTAGCAGGTGGAAGGAATACCAAGGAGAGAAATATTGATTGCAATTTTAACACTATTCTTAATTAAAAATAAACTCATTCTTAAACATTTTATTAACAGGAAAAAACATAAAATCTTGCATGCTAGCAATTACCTTATGAACCACTTAGTGCTTGGTTTGAATTACTTCTTACACAAAACACTAAAAACACAATTTAACTTAGTGGTTGCTGGAAATCATATCAAGAGAACTTAGAAAAATCATCAAACAATAAATTGCGTTTAGTTTACATCAAACATTCGTTAGCTAGTTGTGTGTAATATAGAAGAAGCTCTTGTAAAAAAAACATTAATCTGGAATTAATCCTTTAACTAATTATTTTCAGGTATCGAATTTTGAGCTGTCCCATTCTATTCCGGGAGGAAATAATTGGGTAGACCTTTTCTCCATTTCTGATGCCAATAATGCCGGGTTTCCGCCTTGCTCTTGGAGTTTGGAGATGATATTGAGATAACTTTTTTTATCGCGGTTTTGGCTGAGTTTAAAAACATTTTCAATTTTATCTGCTTTGATTTCGAAACCTACTATGGCTGGCATCATTTTATCTAAGAATTGCTGAGGAAGGTTGTCGTAAAATGTTTGTGATTGCGTGTTTTCATTTTCAAACTTTAAAGTTAGTTTTCGCATAAACTGAATTAATCCTTGATCGGACATAAAATTTACTTGACCGGCAATGTGTACACTCATATAATTCCAAGTAGACCCAATTTGCGGGTTGGCATACCATGAAGCGCTGACATAACAACTCGGCCCGGTAAATACCAACAACATGTTTGGGTTTTCAATGAATGCTTTATGATGATCGGTTTTGCGCATAATATGTCCCTGCAAATACAATTCGCCATTTCTTTTTTCGAACAAAACCGGAATTTGTGTTGCGACTTGCTGACCGTTTAAATAACTACCGGTGATAAAAGCAAAAGGATTTTGCTCGAGGAAATCTAAGATGATTTGTTGGTCTTTCTCTTTGAAGTATGAAAAATTATACATTATAAATTGATTTTTATCGTTACAACTGTTACTCTTTAAAGATCTTGTAAATTTAACCGAAATCTATTTATCCATTTCTGAATGAGAATGCATTTAGTTATTTGGATTCTAAACAAGGTAATCATCAGCCAGCAAGGAAAAAAGCAAATCATCTTCAAATATACCGTTGGTTTGAGAATGCTTGCGTAAGATTCCTTCTGTTTTAAATTTGTATTTTTCTATTATTTTTAAAGAATGAATATTTGTGGTACTAACAATTGCCTCGATTCTATTCAGCTTTAATTCTTTGAAGCCGTAATCGATGATAATGTTGACAGCCTCTGTCATTAATGACTTCCTTTTAAATTTTTCGTCATTCATTACGTAACCAATTTCTGCACGTTTATGTTCGGTGTTCCAATTATGCAGACCGCAACGCCCAATGATTGTTCCGGACTCTTTGTGGGTTATCAAGAAGAGTATAAAACTTCGGTTATAACTGGAATATCCATTTTTGTGCTTGTGCTCTTCCTTTAAATAATCTTCATCTGAACGATGACCTAAGATTTTTTTTATTTGCGATTTTGTCAGGTTGTTAAAAATATAACTGATATCTTTAGGAGAAAGTCCTGTAAGTAAAAGTCGATTTGTTTGAAGTGTAATTAAATTCATAGGGGTGTATTTTAACAATGACCGATGACCGTTTTCAACGGCTTTATATTATCACTTTGTGTTTTTATTTTTCTTGTGCCAGGCTGTTGCAATTTCTGTAATAGAACATAATGAAGGTAACACGGCTTAACTACTATTAATGCCCCCTAGTTTGAATTTTGTTAATTAAGTAATACTCATTTCCTTTTGAGTGCGGTTTCATATTTATTTATCCAGTCCTTTACACTCATTTTTTTCATTAATTCACCAATGAATTTATAAGGGATATCATCAAGTTTATTAAAGCGGATACAACTTTTACCCATATCGAGTTTTTGCTTTGTGTGTTTGGGATATTCGGCTACAAACCATTGTAATAATTCGGGGTCGGAGTAAATACCCATGTGGTAAAAGTTAATTGATTTTTTTTGAGATGCAATTCCTGCGAATGGAAGGGGCTCACTTGGTTTGCAATGATAACCTGCAGGATACAGTTTATGTGGAACTACATAACCTATTCCGCCATAACTAATTCCTGCTTCGAACCCTTTAGGCAAATTTTTCACAATTACATTGTGTAGTTTGTTAAATGGCTCTACGCGGTTAGAAGGAAGGCTGGTTAGAATTTCTATTACAGTTTTTCCGGTTGCTTTCATTTTGTTTAATTTTTAAGTCATTAAAAGGCCAAATTAAAATGTTATTCAAAACTACCCACCCAACTTTGTGCCTTAATGTCCTAAAATAAAAAAACCCAACAGTGTTGGGTTTTCTTTAAGAAATAATCTAACCGTAAAGATTAGACTACAGCACTGCTTACTTTTTCTTAGCAGCCTTTTTTGCAGCTTTTTTAGGAGCCGCTTTTTTAGCAGGTGCTTTTTTCTTAGCAGCAGCTTTTTTTGGAGCCGCTGGTCTTGATGATTTTTTAGTTGCCATATTTATATTTTATGTATGGTAAATGTATAGTAGTAAAATTATTTGACAACAGTTTGAAAAAAGAATTATTAACAATGTTAACAGCATTTTAAATTTACAAAAGAAACATTTTTATTTTTATTTAACGATGTTATGAAAGTGGCTACAGTAGACAATTTGAATGATGATTTATAAAAAACAAATACTACTTTTTGTAACTCTTTGATTTACTAAAATGTTAATTACGTGATTTGCCAACACACTAATTTTTAAATCAATTATATATTGTGCAACAAAAAAAATAAAATTTTTAATTACAAAAAAAACAAATTAAATATAAATTATTTTGAACGCTAAAAAATATTCGCCAAATAAATTTTAATCAAAAAAATATTTTTAAAAATTTATTCTACAAACCTGTAACCAACTCCGCGAACTGAATGA
This sequence comes from Bacteroidota bacterium, assembly GCA_031409815.1. GTDB lineage: Bacteria > Bacteroidota > Bacteroidia > AKYH767-A > OLB10 > JANLUX01. The sequence goes on along the minus strand of JANNXV010000322.1, from coordinate 8,619 downwards.
AAATGTTTTGGATTTCCCGGATCGGGTTCAAAATATTTTCTAAACGTTACAATAAAATTATCGATGGTTCTAGTGCTTGGATAAATGTCATATCCCCAAACTGTTTCTAAAATATGTTCGCGTGACACTACTTCGTTTTTACGATCGATTAGTAATTTGAGCAAGGCATTTTCCTTTTTTGTTAGATTAATTTTTTGCCCATCTGTTTGCTCCATTGTCATTTCACCAAAGTTGATATTGAAATCGGCCAGTTGATAAAGATTGTTATTTGCATTTTTTGAATCACTGTTGCGCAAACTTCGTTTTAGGAGATTGCTAATTCTTAGCAAAAGCTCTTCCAGATTAAATGGTTTGGTGAGATAATCATCAGCACCCATTTTTAATCCATTAACACGATCAGCTGAAGCATTTTTTGCGGTCAGCATGAGTATAGGAATTTCTGCATTATCTAAACGGATGGATTCACAAACTGTAAAACCATCCATCTCAGGTAACATTACATCCAGTATTATGAGATTAAATCTTTCTTGCTTAAACGCTTTGAGCGCCTTCTTACCATCGTTGGCTGTGGTTACTTTATAGCCTTCCAGCTCTAAGTTCAATTTAATAGTTTCGGCCAAACTTTGCTCGTCTTCAACTAAAAGGATTCGAATGGTGCTCATATGTTTTATTGTTTGTTACAGCAAAATTAGGCGAATGCAGGAGTTATGTAAAATATAAAAATGATGTTTACTGGTTTTAATTTATGATTTTTACACATTTATGATTATTGCCAATTGTAGTCGTGGCGGCTGAGTAAACTTAATATTCCATGAAACTCTCTAATTTAAAAAGATATATTTTTATTGTAAATGAAACCACTAGTCATCCATTTAGCATTATTGTTTTATTATAGCGCAGTTATTTATGAATAAAAAATTGTGGCTGATAGCGCTGTTGATTGCGTTATTTTTTATTCTTATTAAAGGATATACATTTAATAGTGGCGACCAGGAGGAACATTTGCCACAGGTTTATCAACTCATAAATCCTGCTCTTTACCCTTTAGATTACTTTGTTAAAGCAAGCAACGAAAATTTTACTGTCCGCTATTTTTTTGTCAGACTAATTTATTTTCTTCATTTTATTATGTCAGTTTCGGCAGCTTGTTTTCTATTGCATATTGCTTCTCTCACAATAGTTGCCTGGTCGATTCAACAAATTGCTTTGCACTTTGGCGCAACAAAAACAAGTTCATCTATTGCAGCCTTTATGTCGTTGGTCGTGTTTAATAGCTTTACACTTGGTGGTAATTCTTTAATGGACAACCAGCTAAATTGCGGCAATTTGGCAACTGCTTTATGTTCGTTAGCCTTTTATTATGCTATAAATAAACGTTTGTTACATGCTGGATTATTGGCAGCATTAGCAACACTTTTTCAAGTATTGATTGGTTTGCAAGTAATGCTGCTTCTATCCTTATTGTATATAGGTATTAATAAAAAGGAATGGAATAAAGTAACCTTATTTAAAGCACTAACTATATATTTTCTGTTTTCAGCAGCCATGCTAATTCCAATACTTCAGGCTCAATTTGGTGAAATTTCATCAGAACAAAGTTTGCTTTTTTATGATATTTTGTTTCTAATACGAAATCCCAATCACTACCTCCCTTCTTCTTTTCCGCTTGTTGATTATTTGAGATTTTTTTCACTTACAGTAATCGCTGCAGCATTTCATTTTTTTGTGGATAAGCATTTAAAGCATTTATGGAGGATTATGTTTCTGGTAATTATTGGCGGAATGTTTCTTTACACTTTTTTATTGGAAGGCTTAGAAATTTTATCAATTGGGAAATCTCAATGGTTTAAGGTAAGTGTATGGATGCAACTGATGGATGCATTGGTTATTATGGCATTTGTTTCAACTTTTATTTCTGATAAATTAATATCTTTTTTAAAATCAGATCCTAAAGCAATTAGGTTTTTGCAAAATGTAACAGGAAATCAATACTCGATTTCAGTGATCATATTACTATTATTTTTACTAATCACCAACAGCCAGTCAATACCTTTCGAGCGAATAAATCAGCGCTATCAAATTGGGAATTACCCGAATTCTGCGTTAAGCAGAATGCATGACTGGATTAGCAAAAACACTCCGATAGATTGTGTAATATTAACATCACCAACAAATACTTCTTTTTTATGTGAAGCTAAAAGAAGTATGCCAATCGGTTGGAAAGCAATAATACATGAACCCTATTTTATGATACCTTGGTATGCCAAATTTAAAACCGTTTATAATAATGGTGCAGATTTTAAGGGGTTTAACGTTTTAGAACAAGCCTCATTACATTATAATGAATTTCCACCATTACCTGACATTAATCTAAATTGGGATTTTAGATTAATGGATATTACTGTGGGCAAGATTAATATTACTAATGAAAAGGAAGTTTATCGGGTAGATAATTTTGTACTACTTAAAACCATTAAATAGTCGGATTAATTTAATCCTGATTAAAAAAAAGTACATTTTTTTATTACCTTTGACCTAACAAAACAAATCATATTATATTTCCTCAAAATCAAATCAAATGAAAAAACTATTACTCTTTGTTTCAATTTTGTCGTTTTCGTTAATTGTTAACGGACAAAACGCAATAACGCATCGCACCTGCGGTACCCCTCAATTACCAGATGAATATGAAATCTGGATGCAGGCAAAAATTCAAGAATACTTAGCTTTACAACAAACAAGTAAAGTGCAAACATTTTACAATATACCTGTAGTTGTGCATGTAATAAACAGCAACGAAGCAATTGGTACAGGAACCAATATTAGTGTTGCACAAATCAACTCACAAATTGCAGTTTTAAACGAAGATTTCAGAAAACTCAATGCTGATTCAGTAAACACTCCTGTTGTTTTCAAACCTTTTGCTGCTGATTTAAATGTTAATTTTCATTTAGCAACTGTTGACCCTAACGGAAATCCAACAACAGGAATCGATCGCATCAGCTATCAATCTAAAGGATGGAATGCTCCAGGCTCAGGATATACTCAAACTTATATTAACGGTACAATTAAGCCGGGTTCAATCTGGAGTACTACACAATATTTAAATATTTGGGTATTAAGATTAGGCAACGGGTTACTAGGATATGCAACCTTTCCTCCGCAATCAACTTTATCGGGACTTTCGTCAAGCGGAAGCGCTACTACTGATGGAGTTGTAGTACTATATAATGCATTTGGAAGAACAGGACCCGGAGTATCAGGCTTACTTAATGGTTATGACAGAGGAAGAACAGCTACACATGAAGTAGGACATTACTTAGGACTGCGCCATATTAGTGGCGACAATGCTTGTGCCACAGATTATTGCATGGATACACCAGCACAAACCGGTGGTTTTGCAGGCGGACAAGGTGGTTTAAACTGGGGCTGCCCAACACCAGTACCTTTCCATGTCGGTACTTGTGCAGGAACTCCATCAAACCCAGGAAACCCAAATGGCGAAATGTTTATGAACTTTATGGATTATGTGGATGATGATTGCTATAGCTTGTATACTAATGATCAGAAAACACGAGTGCAAACAGCATTGGCAAACTCTCCAATGCGTAATCAACTTTCGACTGGTGTATTAGAAAACACAGCACGTTTGCAGGGAGTTAGTATCTATCCTAATCCATCAAAAGGACAAATTACCATAAGTGCTCCATCACTAAATTATGGATCGGTAGTTGAAATAAATGTGATAAACATTTTAGGTAAAACTGTTTATCAGCAACAAACTTTAGCTAATTCAGAAGGCACTTATTCAATCAACTTAAGTGCTTTAAACAGTGGCTTATATATTGTTGAATTGAGAAACGAAAAAGGAGTTGCTATTCAGCGATTAAATATTACAAAATAAAAAATTGTTTTTAATAAACAGGTTAAAGAAAGCTAAATCGAAAGATTTAGCTTTCTTTATATAATAGAGACACTATTTATGAAATTAAAATTACTCTTTGTTATCTGTGCTTCTCTACTAATAAACACGCATGTATTTAGTCAAGAGCGTTCTTGTGGAAGCACTATACAGCAATGGAATTATTTACGACAACAACCGCGCTATTTCGAATTGCTAAAAAAGGCAATGCAAGCTCAGCAAAAGAAAACAACCATATTAAGTTGCGACACAATAAAAATTCCAGTGGTAGTGCATGTTGTATACAACACAAACGAACAAAATATTGGTGATGAACAGGTGCAATCACAAATTGATGCATTAAATGAAGATTTTGCTGCCATAAACGCTACTATAACTGATGTGCCTGTTAATTGGAAACCTTTTATAACTGATAGTAAAATTCGTTTTAGTCTTGCCAATCGCGCTCCTGATAACACCAACTCAAATGGTATTACCCGAACCCAGACCTCATTAACCTCATTTTACATTTTGGACAGCAGAGTTAAGTTCGATACAGCAGGTGGAATAAATGCATGGCCAGCGTCCTCCTATCTTAATATTTGGGTTTGTAATCTAAATGATGCACTTGGGTATGCACAATTTCCGGGTGTTCAGCCTGAAGAAGACGGCATTGTAATTAATTATAAAGCTTTTGGTAGAAGTGGGGATCTAAACAAAAAATATAATTTAGGCCGCACTGTAACACATGAAGTTGGGCATTGGTTTCGCTTGTTTCACATTTCGGGAGATGATGACCCTTCTACTCCTTGCGTTTATGATGATGAAATAAACGATACTCCATTGCAAGCTATACAAACATTTGGTTCGCCAAAATATCCTAAATATGATGTATGTACTGCTGGCGGTGATGGTATTATGTTTATGAATTATATGGACTATACTGACGATAAAGCCATGATGTTTTTTACACCCGACCAAATTGATACCATGCGTACCTACTTTGAGTTGTTTCGAGATAGCATTTGTTTCTCCCAGGGAAACCAGTTAGTTAATCGTTTAAATCATGATTTGCAACTTGAAGCAATTGTTTCACCTATAACTCAAACTGATCAACGTTGTTTCTCACCAATAGCGATTGTACGTAATAATGGACTGGATACCATAAGTAGTTTTCAGATTATATATAATATGGTAGATCGAACAAAGCGTTTATACCAATGGAAAGGGACTCTAGCAAGTGATAGCTCAGTAACCATCACAATGCCTCCAATATCTGGTTCCGAAGGATTAAATGTGCTCGAAATGCGCATTGCAGAAACTGATGATAACACAACGAACAATTATCGCAGTTGCAGTTTTAAAGTAGAAAAAGAAAACACAACAGGTTGCGAAGATTGCGATCCGTTAATTTATCCTAACCCAGTTACAACTCACAGCTTTTGCGTTAAATCTTGTTTTATAACTAGCGATTTATTGACCATACGAGTGATAAATATGTTGGGACAAACCGTAATTGAAATACCGGAAGTTAAAAGTAACCCTGGTGATATTTTTCCAGTCAACATGGGTTATCAGACCAAGGGAGTTTATGTTGTGCAATTAATTAATGGTGATCAATCGCGTGGAGCAAAACTTATTTATTTACCTGGCGAAGGTGCTTTTGAAATTGAAAGTGTATGTGATTAACTAACTAAGCGCTGTGATTTTTTACAGCTAAATAAATATTGTATTTCATTTACTTTAACTATTTTTCACCCTGAAAATAAACTTTCTCTAATCATAAAAATCAAATAACCATGGGCTCCTTTCAAATTCTCGATTTAGTTGTAGGTGTAATTTTTATTTACTTCTTGTTAAGCATAATTTGTTCTTCCATTATTGAAATGGCAAATAACCTGAGTAAGGTAAGAGCAAAAATGTTGGAACAATGGATAACTGATAATTTTAATCATGAAAACAGTCAATTAGGTTCTCATTTGTTAGATACAGCTTCAATTGACGGCCTAACTTTAAAAGGAAGAAAACCTTCTTATCTGCCATCTAATGTTTTTGTTCGAGCATTGTTCGATCAGGTTGTAAAAGATTATCAGGAGAAAAATAATATCGATAGTAAGCCATATGGAATAGACGAGTTAAAAAAAGCAATTGAAGAAACCAAATTGCTTAGATCCGGTATTAAGCGAATGATTTTACAGAACATGAAAGATGCCAGTGATAATTTAGAAAAAACACGCAAAGGTTTAGAAGACTGGTTCGATAGTGCAATGGAACGACTAGGTGGAACTTTTAAAAAACGATCGCAAATCAGATTGTTTATAATTGGCTTAGTGGTTTCGATGGTTTTAAATGTAGATACTGTTGTGCTTGTAAAATATTTTTATCAAAACCCAAAAGTAGCCCGTCAGATTGCTGATGCCGCCCAAGAAAGCGTTAATGATGCAAGCAATCAAGCTAAATACAGTAAACAAAATCAAGTAGTTACTAACGACAGTTCTGCTGTAGAAGCGACTCAATTAGTTGCCAATATTATGCAGGAAGCTGTAGTAATTGATTCGTTACAGAAGTTGCTTTCAAGCACCAACATGCCTATGGGCTGGCAGAAGGATACTAAGCAATGCTGGATTGTACCGGATTCACCGGGCACCTGGGTTTCCAAATTTTTCGGGATATTAATTAGTGGCTTCGCGCTATCAATGGGCAGTGTCTTTTGGTTCGACTTATTAAACAAACTTGTTAATCTTCGAGGTGTTGGAAGCAAACCTGCCTCTGCGCCAGCAGTAGAAGAAGCAGTAGAAAAGAAAAAAGATTCGTAGTAATTAATTTAAAAAAGGGCGGATTAAAATGATGAGCCTTTATCATTTTAATCCGCAGTCTTTTGTGAAGTATCTTCTTGAATCCAAAAAAAATTGTTTTACTGATACAGCAAAAAGAATAAGGCCGACAAACCAAAACCGACTGCCAAACCTCCAACACCCCAAGAGAATTTACTTTTTAGACGCTGGTACTTTTCGTTCCTGATTTTATCCTGTGCATCAACTAACAATAGTTTTGTTTCAGTGAGGTTTCGTGATGTGGAATCAAGAATTGCATTCACTTCATGCAGTTCCTTTTGTGTGTATGAAATTACGTTTTCGGTGTTTCGACTCAGCGAATCATACTCAAATCTAAGCGCTCCAAACTCCTGACTTTGCTCCATAATTCGTTTCTGTTGATCAGCAATCAAAGTATCTTAACGATGAAACACTTCGAGTGTGCTACCATTGTTATTTTTCAATCTATCGTAAGCAGTACTGTATCTGTTAAACGTAAGATGGTTCACCATAATCAATGAATCGCAGCCAATAATTACAGTGTCGCCTTTATAAATTTTATAATTAACGACTTTATAACAATCATCAAATGTTCTTCTTAAGCCTTGCGCATGTATACTTACAGTAAATGCCATTAGTGAAAGCGATATGATTATACTTTTCATTTTTTGTCGGGCGCTAAAATTTCGGTTGGAATTTCTGGTAGATCGTTATTGGTTAATTCGATGCCTGACTGTAGACTTTTAATTTCATTTAAACTGGCTGTGGTTTTTAATCTAAATTCCTTCTCGCGCTTATTGGTTAAGGAATCAAGCGCCTCAGCTCTTTGTCGCGAATAAAATAATTGCATTCTGAAATTATTGAGTGTGGTATCAATATCATTGATTTTAGTTTTAGCTGAATTTATTTGCAGAATAGATTGATCTATTTTAACCTGTGCACTATCTAAAATAGACCTTAATTCTTGGAGGTTTTTGTCGGGTTTAAAAAAATTAGTCGCAGTATTAAATACCAATAAACTGCTCACTATGAATAAACCAAGTTTAAGTGTTTTGTCAGTAATTATCATTTGGTTAAGTATTTAGATTGGTAAACATAATAATTATTAGAACAGTCGACATATAACTATTGTAATTCAACTGGAGTTTACTCAAATTGAAAATAAGTAGCAAAAAAAATAAATTCAGTTGCGACCTATAATAATTGCTTGCTCTTGTTCAAATAGTTTTTCTTTGCACCCCAATTTCAAAATATATTTTAAATGAAAAATTTATCAATAGCCTTAAACATAATTCTGCTGCTTGCAGTTGGTTTTCTTTATTACAAAGTTTACACAACACCTTCTACCCCTTCAGTTGTGGTTCAGGGAAAATCTAAAGATGCCACTGTAGTTTATATTAACTCTGATTCGCTACTTGAACATTATGACTTTTATTTGCAGTTGAAAACTGATTTTGATAAAAAGCGTGACAGTGTTGACAAGCTATTACAAATTAAGGATAGAAGTTTAAAGGCAGAAGCCGCCCAATACCAGCAAAAGGCAGCAGCAATGAGTGATGCAGAAAGGCAGTATACTGAAGAAGGTTTAATGCAAAAGCAACAAAGCCTGGTGGAACTTCGCGATAATTTACTTGAATATCTTTCGAAAAGAGAAGATGAAATGAGCGACACTATTCATAACCATTTAACCAATTATTTGAAAGAATACAACAAATCATTCGGCTATCATTTTATTTTAGGCGTTCAAAAAGGAAGCGGTGTGATGTTAGCAAATGATTCGTTGAATATTACAAAGCAGGTTATAGAGGGCATTAACAAGAAATAAGGCACTTTCGGCTTCGCTTTTTTTCTTTTCAAGACAATGCAAAAGCCACCATTTTTTGTTTAAATTTGTTCAACATTCCA
>JANNXV010000321.1:0-3617 GCA_031409815.1 Bacteroidota bacterium | reverse complement strand
TTTCATCGTTATACTCGGTTGTAATTTTTTTTGTAATTGCGCCTTTAGCATCATAATGAACTTCTTCCGTTTGGTCGTTTTTACGATTAAACTTACGGGTTACTTTTTTCTTAAAGCTGCCATCGGTATTGTAATCGGTTTCTTCGGTTTTATTTCCGTTGCTGTCAAATCGTTCAAACGACTCGTTGTGAGTGGTTTCTTTTCCGTTAATGGTTTCGGTTATTGTGGTTTTAACCGTTTTAATATGCAATTTTTTTACCTCTTTCTTTTTTTGAGCATGCGATGAAAAAGTTAACAGGAGTAAGCAGATGGATGCAATAAATTTGATCATGATTAATTTTTTAGACCTTGTTTTTTTTCAACGAGAAATGTATTTAATTTATTAATGATGTATTAGGGATGCATAACAACCACCTTTTTAACAGTAGAGCCTACCTTAAAAAAGTAAACACCATGTTGCCAGGTTTTGGTTTCGATGGTGGTGAGATTAGCCAGCCTATTTTTGTAAACCAATGCCCCTAAAGAATTGTAAATTTCGAAATCCATATTCTCATTCTCTCCCGGTAGAATAGTGATGGCTCCGTTTGCAGGGTTTGGATAAATGGAGAATTGCGTGGGCGCGGTAGTACTATTCGCAGTTAAACTGTAAAACTCGTGCTCGGCACGTTCGGGCGAAAATATTCCTGCATCATTGTTTTCAGCATAAATATAATACTGCATGGCTGCACTACTGATGGGGATGATTGCTCCGTATTTATTATCATTTGCAGCGCCATCATTGTGCAAGCCATCATCATACATGGGTACTCTGATAAATTTTAGGAAGTAATTATAACGGTAGCCGATATAGACTGCATTAGTGTTGGTTACAACAGCATTGATGTTTACACTGGAATATAAATCGGGTAACGTATCGGATACTGAAACGGAATCAATACTAGGTGGGATGTGACCAAATTCGGTGGTGCTATTTAAATAATTTACCCGTTGGCTCATTAGGTTGGCAATGCCAGGCACCGTATAACTTGCAAACGGATAATCGTTGGTGAGGGCTAACTGAAACTGGGTATAACTGAAAAACATATTTGTATCCAGCAAAGCAGAACTATCTATCAACTGTTGAAAATTAGTTGCAGTCGTAATATAGTTGTTGTTTGCAAATTCATCACTAACAATTGTGCGCATGTGAGCGATATACATTCGCTTATACATGGCATTGTTCATCACCACATTGATCAAAGGCCAGTAAGGATCTGCTGCATGAATATTGACAGCAAGCTGCTGCATATTGGTTACCGTTAAACTACCCATGCTGTTATTTAAATTGCCAACAAATGGAAAACCACCCAGCGACATATTTAAATCCCAAATGATTGGATTGTAGTGAAGGGTTTTGTCTTTGTACAAATAGTAATTCTGACAAAACACACCGGTGTAACTATCGAGGTTTACCAACACGTTATTAAATGCCAGCATCCAAATTACCCTGTCCATATCAAAAGTATTTTCGAGGGTAGAAGCATGATTGGTAACACTATCGCACACTGCAACCAAATCAGCCCATCCGTTATCTGATTTTATTTCATAATAATTAAAATAGGCAGTGCTGTCGGATGTTCCAAGGTATTTTAAATTACTTTTTGTGGAAGGTCCGGGATTAATTATGGGATTACATTTGATAAAAGTGTTTTTTCGGGAATTAAAATGTGCGGAGCAAAAATCTTTATTGATACTTTCATCATTTGCATACAAACCAATGTAAACATCATTAATGTATAACTCTGCAAAATTAGAACGTGGGCAATCCATGTAGTTTTTCAATATCTGATAAGATAAAACTTCACGAAGCATAGAAGGATCGGCATAGTTATTTCCAAGTTTTATATCTGTTACATCCTGATAATCTTGTTTTCTGAATTCATCCAAAGCAATGTGCAGCGGATTTTTTATATAGGTTGAATCGTAAGAGCTATTGCCTTTATATTTTACGCCAACACTATCTAACTGAACTCCGTTTAATTTTATCCAGGTTGCAAAGGTATAGCCACCTGTTCCGGCATAAGCAGTGTCCATTTGAAAATCCCAATTAGGCTGATCAAAATGGATTTCAATTTTTTGAATGGTATTGACATCATAAAAAGTTTGTTGGGCACCCAAACGCCCAACAAACAATAATAATATGATGAAGCTTAAAAATACTTTACCAAAATTCATTCAGGCAGTTTACTGAATTACCAGTTTAATGGTAGCAAAAGCATTAGCAGTGCTTTCTGCTGTAACGAAGTAAACACCATTTTGAAGGTTGCCTTTTTCGATACGCATGGTGCTTAATTGAAGGTTATCGTATCTGCGTACAACTCGCCCGGTAACATCGCAAATAACTACCGTGTTTAATTTATCATTATCAAACAATGAAAGGTTGCAGTAGTTTAAAGCAGGATTGGGGTATAAGGATAATTTGTTTGAGAAAGCTGTTTCACTAATGCCAACAGCACAAGCTGAGCAACCTCCAAAGCAAACCGCGCTTAACACAATATCCATTGAAACCTGCACTTCGCGATGGCTATTCACTGAGCATGGCCCAGGGATAATTTCTTCGGTGGCAAGGGTGTTTCCATTATAAAATTTGTATTCGTAAGTTCCGGTGGTTACATAGGCTATAATTTCATACACACCTGCTCCAAAACTATAGAGCCTTGTGGTTGCAGGATCCCATCCTTGAAAATTGCCGGCTACATGAACCCCATTAGTTGAAATGGTTTCGTTCGACATATCCACCAGAAAACGTACAAGCGTTAAACCGGCCGGTGCGTTTCCGTTGAATAATATATTGCCAACAAAGGTGGTGTCGTTTGCAAGTGAATCAATATATAACCAGCGGTTGTGATCAAAATTATATCCTACTCGGCTTTCAACAGGTACAAATTCTACTTCATAGCTTTGATCGCCATTCAGAAAACTATATTCATACATTCTGAAAGCAGGAATGTCGACCACGATACTATAAACATCCGTGGTGCCTTCTTGAGTTAGTGTGGTTGTGTTTGATTGCCAATCGCCAAGTGGGAATCCAGCCTCATCCTGAAAATCGCCAAACACATGTATTCCTGTTGTGTTGATTGTTTGACCGGTCATATCCACAGCAAATTTTACTTTTTTCGCATATGAACTATTAAATGCAATAAGTGCTAAAAATAGAGTAATAATTTTTTTCATTTTCGATTTTGTGTGTTATTTCATTAAAACAATTTTACTTTTTTGCAATCCGTTGTTAGCAGATTTTAGTTCTAAAGAATAGATTCCATTAGCAAAATTGGAAAGGTCGATGGTTGGAATATTATTTTGAGAAAGAATAAGTTTTCCAAATACATCATACACTTGAATTTCGTAATTTGAATTGTTTATGGAACTTTGATTTATCATTACAATTCCGTTAGTGGGATTTGGATACAGATTGATGCTGTTTTTTGATGATTGTTCTGAAAGGCCTGTAATGGTATAGTGAAATCCGGTTGAATATCGGTAAACACAACCATTGGCATCAGTAATACGCACAAGATAAATTCCATCCACAGTTGGTGTATAAGTTTGGTTTGTTTCTCCAGGCATCAAAGCAC
>JANNXV010000320.1:0-16459 GCA_031409815.1 Bacteroidota bacterium | reverse complement strand
CAATGACATCACCTGATATAAGGGCCGGAGTAGCATTATTAATTGCGGCTATGTCTGCCAAAGGAAAAAGTACCATTCATAATATCGAACAGATTGATCGTGGTTACGAACAGATTGATGTTCGATTAAATGAATTGGGCGCTCAAATAAAAAGGTTGTAACATTCATAAAACTTTCATTCAAACCCATAATTTATTTGGATTATGGTATCATTTTTGCCAAATTTGCACTTGAATAATCTAATTATATATTCTTAAATATGAAAAAAATAAATTTAATATTACTATTTGCAGCCTTTGGCTTTATTGCCTTTGGTTTTATAAATGTTAATACTCCTCAAGCTTTACGTGAAGGATCAAATATTGGAGATAAAGCTATCGAACTAGCTTATTCAAGTCCTGATGGGAAAACAATATCTCTTTCATCCTTAAAGGGAAAGGTAGTATTGCTCGATTTTTGGGCAAGTTGGTGTGGTCCATGTAGAATGGAGAATCCAAATGTTCTAGCTGCGTATCTAAAATATAAAGATTTGAAATTTAAAAACGCAAAAGGATTTACTATTTATAACGTTTCATTAGATCAAAATAAGGAAGCATGGATTAAAGCAATTGCAAAAGACAAACTCGAATGGCCAAACCATGTTAGCGATTTGGGGGGATGGCAATCAAAGCCAGCTCAACAATACGGTGTTAGCTCGATACCGACTAATTTTCTTATTGATGCTAATGGAATTATTGTTGCTAGAAATTTGAGAGGTCCTGCATTGGATGCAGCGCTTGACAATTTACTTGAAAAATAGTTACTTAAATTTTAACATATTTTTTCTATAGAAAAGGTGAGGTTGTTAACCTCACCTTTTTTTATCAGCACTACTTATTGATTTTTTTTTGTTGCTTTCTTTTAATGATGTTTTTTTATAAATATTTTTTTTCGATTTAAACCTTCTTGAAAAAGAGTCGTCATATCATCGTTAAACGTTAAAATAAATTAGCTATGAAAACAAAAAATCTTATTGTAAAATCAATTCTTTCACTTGCATTAGTTGCAATGATTATTACCGGCTGTAAAAAAGATGAGCAGGCTTCCTCAGTTAACAATTCAACAGAGGAATCATCAGTGCAAATGACTAATGGCGGAGATGAGTCCAGGATTTCTGCTGAGAATGATGAAGTGTTTGATGAAGTAAACCAGGTTGCTTTAAATAACTCAAGATTCAGGGGTACACATCTGCAACCAATTTTGAATGGGAATCATATTCCGTGCAACGCTACTATTGATTCTTCATTGGCAATTCAGGGAACTATAACAATAAACTTTAACGGAAACAATTGTGCAGGGACACGCTCAAGAACCGGTTCGATTACTTTGCAATTGCCTTATGATGCAAACACAATGACTGTTACTCCGTGGACTGATGCAGGTTGTGTACTTACGGTTACGTTTAATCAATTGACAATAACACGTTTGGCGGATAATAAATCGGTGACTTATAATGGAACCCGTTACATTACCAATGTGAATGGTGGAATAGTAGATGATGCAACAGATTTTACAATACCTATTGTTCATCATATTACAGGCATGATGCAAATAACTTTTGATAATAGTACAACACGCACTTGGAATTTTGACCGCACGAGAACCATTAACCGTGCAAACAGCATTACGACTGTTTCAATAACAGGCAATGCAACGCAAGGCGGATATTCTAATGTTGCAGAATGGGGAATTAACAGGCAGGGAAATAATTTTTATGTTACGATCTCAACTCCGGTTGTATTAAGTTCTACTTGCGATTTTCATGCGATGAGTGGTGTTCGCGTGCATCATGGTGTTGTACGTGAGCTAACGGTTACTTATGGTGTGGATGCTTCGGGAAATGCTGTTTCAAACGGTTGCCCTTACGGATATAGATTAAACTGGACTGGGCAAAATGGGGCAGCTCATCAGTTGGTGATTGGATATTAGCCACTTTAAAAGTATTTATTTAATAATGAACCCGTGAATAATCTTCATGGGTTCATTGTTTTAATAAATTGCGATCAACTATTTTTAGCAATCGTAATTCCCTTATTGTATCCATGAATATTTTTTACGTAGAAGATTTAAGCACAGAACGTGTTGTTCTTAACAAAGAAGAAAGCAACCATGCGGTTCATGTATTGAGATTACGCACAGGCGAGTCTATTACTATGGTTGATGGCAAAGGTGCAATGGCTAAAGCTGTAATTACAGGTAATAACTTAAAAGCTTGTGAAGTACAGATTGTTGAAAGGCATGAGAACTTTGAGTCACGGCCTTATTACTTGCACATCGCTATGGCGCCCACAAAAAACATGGATCGGTTTGAATGGTTTATAGAGAAGGCAACTGAAATTGGAATTGATGAAATTACACCGTTACTATGTAAACATTCAGAACGAAGAGAAATTAAAATGGAACGATTGCAAAAGCTAATTGTATCAGCTAGCAAGCAATCATTAAAAGCAACATTCCCTATTTTGAATGAATTCAAACCATACAACGATTTTATCAAATCGGATTTTAATGGTATAAAAATGATTGCCCATTGCAGGGAAGGGGAGAAGCAAACATTGAAAAAGCTAGTGCAACGCAAACAACGTGTTCTGATTTTGATCGGACCTGAAGGCGATTTTGAAATATCTGAAATTGAAAATGCTTCAACTCAAGGTTACTTAGCAACAAGTTTGGGTACTTCACGCTTGCGCACTGAAACGGCTGGAGTTGTAGTTTGCAGTGATATTGCTTTCATCAACCAGTAAGTTGTAATTTTACAGCAGATAAAAAAATGAAAAAATATTCTGTCATTATTTCGTTGGTGTCCGTTCTGCTGTTATCAGCATTTACTGCAACTCCTGATTATTCCTACAAAATTGGCTTGCTTAAATACAATGGCGGTGGCGATTGGTATGCCAACCTTGAAACCTCGTTGAAAAACTTAATTCAATTCTGTAATCAGAATTTGGGCACCACTATTAATCCCGAGCAGAGTGTAGTGGAGGTTGGTAGCCCTGAATTATTTAACTATCCATTTGTTCATATGACCGGGCATGGCAACGTTGTGTTTTCTGTTCAGGAGGCACAAAACCTTCGAAATTATCTTATCTCTGGAGGTTTTCTCCATATTTCGGATAATTATGGATTAGACAAGTTTCTTCGTCCACAAATGAAAAAGGTTTTCCCTGAACTCGATTTTGTTGAGTTACCATTTAATCATCCAATTTATCATCAGCAATATGATTTTCAGAATGGCTTACCAAAGATCCATGAACATGATGCTATTCCGCCACAAGGATTGGGTTTAATTTACAACGGCCGTTTGGTTTCTTTTTATGATTTCGAATGCGATTTGGGTGATGGGTGGGAAGATTATGAAATACATAAGGATTCTCCCGAAGTACATCAAAAAGCTTTGAAGATGGGAGCAAACTTGATCCAATATGTTTTTATTAATTAATTATTTTATTTGAATGTTCAGCGTTCTCTCACCATGAGTGATTTTAAAATGGTTGCAACAACGTTAGCAGGCTTAGAGGAAGTACTGGCAGCAGAGTTGTTAAAATTAGGTGCCAGACAGATTCAAAACCACACTCGGGCAGTTTCATTTCTTGGCGACAAGGGTTTTATGTACAAAGCCAACTTCTGTTTAAGAACAGCGATGAGAGTTTTAAAACCAATTTCGATTTTTTCGATTCAGGATGCAGATCAACTTTATAATGAAATCAAGAAAATGGATTGGGAACAGTACATTACTCTTAATAAAACATTTGCCATTGATTGTGTACTAAACTCTGATCTTTTTCTAAACTCACAATTTCCATCATTGAAATCAAAAGATGCAATTGCAGATTATTTCCGTGATAAATTTGGAAAGCGCCCTAATGTTGACAAGGAAAATCCTGACGTATTAATTCAAATACATATTTTTAAGAATCAGTGCACTGTGTCATTAGATAGTTCAGGCGAATCGTTACACAAACGTGGATACAGGGAATCAGCCGACCGAGCACCTGTTAGCGAAGTATTGGCTGCAGGTCTGGTGCTGCTTAGCGGATGGGATAAAAAATCGACATTGGTGGATTTTATGTGTGGTTCAGGAACAATTCTAATCGAAGCTGCATTGATTGCTGCAAATATCCCTCCTGGTTTTTACCGACAATCTTTTGGATTTGAATCCTGGACTGATTATGATGATGCTTTGTTTGACAAAATAAAGCAAAGTGCAATTGATCGAATTAGTGAACAGGATTTCTTTTTATATGGATGTGATATTTCAAAAACTGCTATAGAAAGGGCACATGAAAATGCAACGGATGCTCGTGTTGATGATGTGTTAAAAATAACCAAACGAGATTTTCGTGAAATGGAAGCACCATCACCTGGCGGAATGGTAATTATCAATCCACCTTATGGTGAAAAAATGACAGATGAAAACCTTGAACAACTCTACAAGGATATTGGATCTGTTTTAAAGAAAAAATATAATGGATACATTGCTTGGGTAATAACAAGTAACCAAGAAGCAGCAAAGCAAATAGGTTTACATGCATCACGAAAAATTACTGTTTTTAATGGAGGCCTTGAATGTAAATATTTGCGTTTTGAGTTATATGAAGGATCGAAAAAGCTGAGTAAAAATTAAGTTAAACACCACTTGTTTTTTGCGAATATAAATGGACAAAAAAAAGGCGACTCGGTTATGAGTCGCCTTTTTTTTATTGAGGTAATCCTTATTTTAATGATGACATTTTAATTGTTTTTGTTCCGTATGAACCTGTAGTTATAGTAGCAAAATATAATCCTCCTCCAAGATTAGTAGCATCATATTTTAATTCAATTGGTCCACCCATAAAATCAGTTCTGTCTGCTAAAACATCAATCAATCTACCTTCCATATTATAAATTTTCACAGTTACCTGATCATCACCAGGCAATGTAAATGCAATAGTTGCTTGTGTTCCAAATGGATTCGGATAAACAGATGCTTGCAAATCAAACATGCCGTCTATTGTTTCTCCTTCTCTACATGGAATAGTAACACGACCTGTGCCTGAATTTTTTGCACAACCATTTTTCTGAACTCTTACTCTATAATCGCCTGCAGTTGTAACTGTATAGTTTGATGAATTGGCACCAGGTATTTGAATATTATTATTATACCATACATAAGACTGACCAATTGATTGAGAAACAACAAAAGTTACACTGCCTCCTGCACAAAAAGCTAATGGTCCTGACGCTGTAATACTAAAACTAGGCCGAGGTTGCAAATTAATGTTTAATGCTGATGAAGTTGCGCTGCAACCGGTGGTATTACTTGTTGTAACTGAATAACCTCCACCAGTAGAAATTGTAATACTTCGTGTTGTTGCTCCATTTGACCATAAATAATTGGTTGCCAAAGTTGATGTAAGCACCATTGTGTTTCCATCACATAAGAAATTATTTCCATTATTGCTTGTTACTGTTGGGGTTGCTAACGAGCCAGTACTAACAATCACATTTATTGGTGAAGAAGTTGCTGAACAATTTAAAGAATTTACAATTACGGAATAATTTCCTGCTGTATTTACAATAATTGATTTGCTGGTTGCTCCGTTACTCCATAAATAATTTCCATTGGCGCTATTGGATGTTAGCGTAACAGACCCTCCATTACAAAAACTTGTTGGGCCAGATGCTGTAACTACATTAGAAGGAATTGGATTGGAAGTAACTGTTGTTGAAGAGGAAACAGAAGTGCAACCTAAAATGTTTGTAACAATAACAGAATAATTAGCTGTTGAATTGGCACTAATTGTTCTAGTAGTGGCACCATTAGACCATTGGTAATTGGAACCGGAATTAGCAGTAAGATTTACACTTCCACCTTGGCAAAAAGTAGTAGTACCCGAAGCAGAAATGGATGCAGGAGTATTTGCGTTTACAACAACATTAGTAACAGATGATGTTGATGAACAATTTCCTGAACCAGTAACAACTACTGAATAATTTCCTGCACTATTAACATTTATTGATCTTGTTGTTTGACCACCAGGGCTCCATAAATAAGAACCAGTTGCATTTGCAGCTGTTAAGGAAACAGAACTTCCGCTGCAAAAAGTGATTGGCCCTGATGCTGTTACAACATTTGAAGGGGTTGGATTAACAGTAACAATAGTTGCTGGTGATGTAGAAGTGCAACCTCCAACATAACTTACCGTAACTGAATAATTGCCAGAAGTACTAGCAACAATTGAACTTGATGTAGCTCCATTTGACCAAAGGTAACTGTTACCGAGGTTTGCTGTTAAATTAACGTTGCTGCCTTGACAAAGAGTGGTCGATCCTGAAGCTGAAACAGTAGCCGGAGTTCCACTACCGTTAACTGTAACAGGAGTACTTGAAGATGTTGAAGAACAATTTCCTGTACCTGTAATTACTACAGAATAATTTCCGTTACTGGTTGCTGTAATTGATCGGGTGGTTTGTCCACCCGGGCTCCATAAATAACTTCCTGTTGTGCTGTTAGCTGTTAACGTAACTGATGAGCCATTACAAAACGTAGTTGGTCCAGATGCTGTTACACCATTTGTTGGCACAGGATTTACAGATATTGCAGTGGCTGAAGAAGTTGCATTGCATCCGCCAGCGTAATTAACAGTCACTAAATAATTTCCTGATGCTGATGCAACAATAGAGCTAGTAGTTTCACCGTTCGACCACAAATAACTGTTTCCGGGATTTGCTGTAAGATTAATATTACTTCCTTGGCAAAAAGTAGTAGGGCCTGACGGAGTTATAGTTGCTGGTGTAGCAACACCACTCACAGAAACCACTGTTGCTGGCGAAGTAACAGAACAATTTCCTGAACCGGTAACTACTACAGAATAATTTCCTGCAGTAGTTACAGTAATTGATTTTGTTGTTTGTCCTCCAGGGCTCCATAAATAAGAACCATTATTATCATTTGAAGTTAAAGTTACAGATCCTCCACTACAAATTGTAGTTGCTCCTGATGCTGAAACACCATTAATTGGAAATGCATTTACGGCAACAACTGTACTTGGGGAAGTTGAATTACAACCGGTAGCATAGGTAACAGTAACTGAATAATTACCATTTGAGTTAGCTGTGATGGTTCTTGAGGTTGCACCATTCGACCATAAATAGCTCGATCCTGAATTAGCAGTTAGATTAACGCTGCCACCCTGACAAAACGTAGTAGTTCCTGAGGCACTCACAGTTGCTGGAGTTCCAGCACTTGTGATAGTAACAGTTGTGTTAGCTGAAGCAGCAGAACAACTGTTTGCATTCGTAACAACTACTGAATAATTTCCAGCAGTTGTAGCTGTTATTGCTCTGGTTGTTTGTCCTCCTGGACTCCATAAATAAGTTCCGGTTGCACTTGCAGCAGTTAAGGTAACCGACCCTCCAGAACAAAAAGTGGTTACACCAGAGGTATTAACCATATTTGATGGAAGCGCATTCACAACAACTGTTTGAGGTGTCGAAACGGTATTTGAAACATTAGTTACTGTTACAAGATATGAACCTGCAGATTTAACAGTAATTGAATTGGTTGTCGCACCAGTTGACCACAAATAAGCAGTTCCGGTATTAGCTGATAATACTACACTATCTCCTTGGCAAAAAGTGGTACTACTCATTGGAGTGATAATAGCAATACCAGAAACACCTTGGGTACATATTGGCGCCACATTTGCAGAATAATAATTACCACTATTTGGAGTAATTGTTATTCTTTCAATTTCAACTTTCGTTGAATTGCAAACAATAGCCAGTTTATGATTTTGTAATGATAAATTATTGAATGCTAGTGGTGTTCCTGATGCAGCGTCATAACGATACCATGTCCAGTTAGTGTCTTGAACGCATCCAACTGATTTAATATTTGTTCCATCCATTACAACAGAGAAACTCTGCGCTGTTCCATCCGTACTTCTAGCCCGCACCCACACATAGTGTGTAGCTGTCGTTGTTCCTCTTGGTTGGAAATTATATTCTACAGTGCCAGGATTATTGAATTTAATATAGGATGTATAATTTGTAAAATCGCCAGCGGTTGCACCTGCCGGAACCGAAGTTTTTATTTTTACTGGAGCTGCATTGTCAAATAATTCTGCTTCAAAATCAAATGTTTTGCTCCAATAATATGGATGCTTATATTCATGCCATCCATCTAGCTGATAAAATACAGGAGCTGCTGGATTTGTGTTGTCATAGATATAAGTGCTTCCTTGTCTGCGAATATTGAATTTTAAAACTTGCCCGTCAAGATTAATAGTAGCAATATCGTCAATAGGTGCGTTACCTTTAACATTTGCATTAGCTTGGGTTGTTCCTGTTACAACGTATTTGTTTAATGTATTATGTTTTCGAGCAACTACTAATCTGTTAAAATTTCCAGCTTTAAACGAATAGCCAGGCTGAGTAAGATTTGTTACACTATTGGGTACATCACCTGACATTAAATAACCATTTCTTAAGAATTCTTGGTATCGGCTGCTTACCGCTTGAGCAATTGGTGGTAATGACATTATCCAAATATAATTGTCTGGGTTTTGAGGAGGTGCTAATTCGGTAAAGTATCCAGTCATAAAATGATCGACACCAGTCATTGCAATTGCTTTTAACAAACCGAGCCATTGTCCGGGACGCACAAAACGTTCCTCGTCATAGGACCATCCTGGACTTACTACTGGTGAAAACAAACTATCTCCAAATTTTAATTCTTCAAATCGCGAGTCAACCACAGATTGCCAGCCATTATAAGAGCCTGCGTTATACCGCCAGTTACGTGGATTGCCTGTGTAAACATCTCCTGTAGAATATATTTGCCCATCAATAGGTGTGTTTATGGTACGAGTTTGTGCATAATTCCATCCTGTAGGCAGGCCAGTTATCTGATAATGCATAAAACGAGTGTTTGCCATACCAGGTAAAGTTTTAAACTGACTATCGTATGCGTCACAAAATCTCCTCATACGATTTCCAACATATTCTTTTCCGGATAATCCACTAGCTGCAATTGCAGTAGCAACATTCGGATCATTGGTGATTCCGCTTGGATTGTAGTGATAGACAATTTCTCCATTTTCAAACAAATTATCTAATGGACGGCTCATTTTTGAAAACAAAACCGACATATAATAGCGGTGTGTCAAGCCATCAAAATAAATAGAATCTAGAGGTGCCTCAGGGCTAATGACTTTTCCGGTTGCTGCAACATTACCTGAGCGATCAAGAAATTGACCTTGTGCATTTCGTAGATAAGAAGAATTTGGCAAACAACCACATTTAAGGTAAGGATCCGAAGAAACTTTACCAATTGATGTTGGACTTATTTGTGGCCAATAAGATATGGCCGAAGTCTCCCATGTAGGATTTTGATTACCCATATTAATCCATGCGCCATCAAATGTATTTGTATCACCAAAAAGTGAAAGATTATGGGTGTTGCCAGTAACCAAAAGTGCATAGTTATAATTAGTCACAAACTCTCTTTGAATTTCTTTACTTCTTGAAACTGCAACGGAATTTGGAAGGATATCGCGTCCTCCTAAATATGAAGGATTAAATATGGGAATATTGCGTCTTAAAGTATTTCCAGGTAAGAAACGAGGTGTTGGAAAATTCTTTAACTGAGTTACTGCGTCAACATTAACGCTTGGATGCCCAGGAGCATATTCGTTTAGATCCACTTGACCAGCAATTGGATCAGCTGCAGGCGGAATAATATTGGAATTTGAAAAACTATAATGCTTATTAAGTAGAAATTCATTATAGTGTTTGTAAATCATATTCTTAGGTAAAGAGTAGGTGTATACAGCAATTTCATCTAATGAACCGGAATATTTATAATACCATGAAGAAGTATTGAAATCACATGCGTTTGAGTTTTGGTTAGTTGCATTAGCAGCAAATCTTCCAGATACAGCAACTGTGTCTGAGAATCCTTCAGGTAATTGGCCGTCAACCCAAAGTTCCTTAATGCCAGTTATTGAATTGTATTTGTAAACCAGATGATGCCAATTACCATCAACATAATAATTGTATGATCCGCGTCCTGTACCACTTAAAGCAATATCAAAATTGTCGCTTGCTGCAGTTGTGGTACCGGTAGGAATAATTTTTGTTGTAAATCTAAATGTAGCGTACCCAAAACGCAGGCTAACCGCACCATCACGTCTTGAAAAGAAAGTGACAGTTTCATTAGCGTCTGCACTTGGCTTAAATAGAAATTCTGCAGTAAATCCTGAATCTAATGGCAATGGATTAGATGCCACGATTTTTGTTGATAAATCATTTAAATCAAGACATTTACCAACTCCAGACGAAGAACTATTAGCAATTGAATATTGCGAATTGTAATAAGATGGATCTAAATCACTTCGATTCATTGAATCTGCTAAACTATTTGGACCATCAAATGTCCAGTAATTGTAAGGAAGATAGTTTTGAGAATAGCAGTAATTACTTATACTGAAAATCGCTAAAAAAGCAATACCCAATCGAAATAGCTGTTTGTTGTTCATTATATATTGTTGTTTTGTTTTATACAAGTTTAATCCCGAGCTCAATACCAATTGCCATAAGTGGTTCAAATAGTATCAACATTTTATATCGGATTTCTCAAATGTAAAAAATCGTTTTCGAAATGTTTCGATGTTTGTTTGTCAAAAATGTAAGTGGCTGATTGTCAATATTAAAAAATTCCAACTGCGCTAAAAAATTTACTGTTAGTCAATGTAAATTTAACGTTCGCCCAATTTATTTGATTTTTCGCCCAAGATAAATTTTGATTACTGATTTGAATTAATCTAACTTCAAACAGAAATTAGTAGTCTTCTTTTGTCAGAGAGATATATTATAATTTGCAGCTCTGATTTTACGAAATTTATTTAAAAGATAGGTAATTAGAATAATTGTCATTTCAATTAATATTTTAAAGAATTAGATTAAATGTTCCTTTTTTTGTTAAACGCCCCCCAGATGGTCCTTGAGCTAATACAGTATAAGAATAGGAGTCTTGCGGTGAAATAGTTCCATTAAAAGTGCCATCCCATTGAATATCAACTTTGCTGGATTCGAAAACTTTTTGCCCCCATCTGTTGTAAATTACTAAATAGAATTCTTTAATAGCCTCTCCAACAATTCCAAAAGTATCATTCAAGCCATCACCGTTTGGAGTAAATGTGTTTGGAATATAAAAGGTCATTGCTGGAGTAACTTCTGCTTCATTTGATTGACTAAATACTGAGGTGTTGCCAAATTTATAAGCAGTTACTCTGTATTTTTTTGTCATTTGAGATTGTGAATAGCAGTTAGCTTGAATAAAAACTAACATTGCAAAAAGATAGACTTGTTTAAAATGATGTGTCATATTTTAATGAATTTATAACTGCAAATTATGGCAACATCAAGTTTGCTATATGCTAATCTTATTGAATTTATGACTGATGTAAGAAAATGGGACAAATGAAAAAAAGCATGAAGCAATTAAAATAAATGGTATTAATTTATTGTAAGTTAAAATTAGTGAGAGGTTATACAGTGTAAGATTAGTAGTATGCTACTCTTTAGATTTAATATTAGATTTTGGTTAGTTATAATTTTTTTAAGACTTACTGTTTAATGCTAATTGATAAAAAATCAAGTTAAAGAGTTAAAAAGCAGCAGTCATTTGAATACATTGAATAAATTCAATTAAATAATCATTTAAACATTTAATAAATATTAAATTTAAGTACTTAACTGGAAATTATGAATCAAATTATTCTGATTGTTATGAGCAAAAGTGTTGTTAAAATTGATTATCCGGAATAGAATGTTCTGACTTATTCACAATTTGAATATTTATAAATGTATTTAATTCACATAACAACTTAAAAATTATGCAAAATAAAGAGCAATTGATGGAAATGAAATCGGAGCATGATCTTTGGCAAAATAAAATTCAATTTTATCGAGGTGAAATAAAGCAACTTAATAGTCATCTGGGAGATATTGCAAATCTAGGTTCTTCAATGGATATAATGCCTTTGGTAGAGCATTTTCAAAATCAGTTTATTAGGCAAAAAGAGGTTTTAGATATTATTCGTCATGAGTTTAAAGAGCATGAGAATTTAATTGAGAAAGTTGAAAATGAACAAGCTGTTAAAGAGAATATTCAAAAGTTACATTTCAATCAAAGAGAAAAGTTAGCTCAGTTTGAAAGGATTTTTAAAGAACTACAAGTCGAGTACAATTTGTTTTTAAATAAATTGACTTAATTAAATTTATTAAATGCACTAACAGTTTTATTTGGCAATCAAGTCAAAACAACAATAATAGCATGCTTGCCAGTACAATCAGGATTAATGTTGTTTCGGCTACAAATAGGAATATTTCCCATTTGTTCTTAGTTGCCTTAAATGTGGAATAAACTCGATTAGTTTCTTCCTGCATATGATTGTAGGTGATAATAGGATCATGCTTGTTCATGTTGCGGAATTTATTAAGGCAATTTAACCCGACAATTTTTTTTGTATTAATGATTAATGATTAATGATTGCAGATGTAAGGTTATTTACATTTTTATTTGATTTACTCATTGTGTTTATTTAAAAGTTGAAACAAAATAGTGTTGCGATCGTATTAAATTGAGTCGGATGTTATTACTTCGCGAAGTATGAATAAGAGTTTATTTGTTTTAGGTGCCCCTCGATCAGGTACTACATTATTAATTAATTTTCTTGTAATGAACCAGCCTAAAATATTTGGTACTGTTCAAGAATCTCAATTTTATACCACAGCATGTCGTAAACCTTTCGTATTGAATACCTATCTGAATGACCGGTATTTTTGCAAATTATTTGAGCCATCAGAAATAGAAGATTTATTTTCGATATCTGCCTCTCACATTGAATTTTTTAATAACGCAATAAAGCGAAAGCTTAAGGAAAGCAACAAAAGTGTTTTTGTTGAGAAAAGTCCAATGCATACTTTGTTTTATGAAGAAATTACCAGAGATTTCAATAATGCTGAGTTTATTTTAATTAATAGAAATCCATTTTCAAATATTCAATCAATTGCATTTACTAAATGGATTTCATTGCCAAGTGATAAATTACCGGATTGGGTTAGTTCCAATAAATCGATTAGATATTTTTTCTCTACCTATTTGTTTTACAAATATTGGAAAGTTTCTAAAGAAGTTAGTAAACATCCTAAATGTAAACTTACATTGAGTTATGAAGATGTAATTCTTGAAAAGGTAAATGTTAAGCAAGAACTTGAAAAGGCTTTAGGTTTTGAATTAAACGAACTTTATGTGGCAAGACCTTATTCTGACGCAGTTACACATAAGAACAGAATCTTGGATAAGAGTCGGATCGATGATTATAAAAATGTAATGCCCCGCTCGGTTCAATATTATATTAGAGTTGTTTTTCAACCCAAAAATATTTTTGATTATTTAGTTCGAACACCATTTGTGATGTGTTTCGAATTGCTTGAGCTCATTACTAAACTGATGGGTAAGAAATAGTTCACTTTTTGTAATCGAGAATGGATAATTGTCTATTACAAAAGAAAGTTTCATCTTTTACATTGTTTGAACAAATAAGAACTGTTTTGTCTGCTATATATAGCTCGGTCATTTTAGTATACCAAAGTATTCCCTCACTATCTAGATTAGATAATGGTTCATCCAAGAAAATAAAATCAACATCACTCAAAATAGCTAACGTGAGTTTTAATCGTTGTTTCATTCCTGAAGAAAAGTGTCCAATAGTTTTATCTTCATTTTTTTCAAGTCGGCTTATGGAAATGAAATCTTTAATGTTCAAATTATTTCTCATCCTTTTAAGCGATGCATATAATTCAAACATTTCGGTTAAAGTAAAATCATCAATAAGGTCAATATAGGGTGAAGCAAAACTGAGATGTTGATGGATCTCAGTTATATTAATTTTGTTTCCTTCTAAGTGAAATTCAATAGTTCCTTTTGAAGGAGTTACAAATCCACTTATGATTTGTAACAGTGTGGATTTGCCGGAACCATTGTGGCCCAAAATGGCAATTTTATCACCTTTACTTATTTCAATATTTATATTTCTGAAAATCCAATCTTGATTATATCTCTTGCCGATATTTTCAAGACGGATAGCAAATGCTGACATAAAAAATTTATTATTCCTCAGCGGTTTCTGACCCTGTGTAACCTTTCATGATTCCACGTGAGGAAGTCTTAATAAATGAGATTATCTGATTACGGATGTCATTTTCCGGAATTTCGGCTTCAATGGCAGTGAGTGCCTTATTAACACTAAAACCTTTTTGAAAAAGTATTCTGTAGATTTCTTGTATACCTGTTATTTCCTCAATGGTAAAGCCACGTCTTCTTAATCCAACAGAATTTATTCCAATATAAGCCAAAGGTTCGTGAGCACTTTTTGTAAAAGGAGGCACATCTTTTCTTACTAGAGAACCTCCTGATATCATTACATGTGCACCAATATGAACAAATTGATGTACTGCAGAAAGTCCACCAAGAATAGCGAAATCATCAATGGTAATGTGGCCAGCCAATGTTACACCATTAGCCAATATACAGTTATTGCCAACAACACAATCGTGTGCAATATGAACATAAGCCATTAGTAAACAATTAGAGCCAACAGCGGTTTTGCCGGAAGCAGCCGTTCCTTTATTAATAGTTACAAACTCTCTAATAGTTGTATGATCCCCAATTTCAATAATGGTTTTTTCACCTGCAAATTTTAAATCCTGAGGTACAGCAGAAATAACTGCTCCAGGAAAAATTTTGCATTCTTTGCCGATTCTTGCTCCATCATATATCGTAACATTTGATCCTATCCAGGTTCCCTCGCCAATTTCAACATCACCATGTATCATGGTAAATGGATCTACATGAACATTTGTTCCAAGTTTAGCAGCAGGATGTATAGAGGATAACGGAGATATCATATTAACTTTTACGAACAATTTGTGCCATCATTTCTGCTTGCATTACTACTTTATCGTTTACAGTTGCCTGGCCCTTCATATGGCAAATACCACGTCTAATAGGAGTAACAAGTTCCAGATTAAAAATTAATGTATCTCCTGGTAATACTTTTTGTTTGAAACGAACATCATTAATTTTTAGAAAGTAGGTCCAATAATTTTCAGGGTCAGGAACTGAACTCAGCACTAAAATTCCGCCTGTTTGTGCCATTGCTTCAATTTGCAAAACACCCGGCATAACAGGGTTGTTTGGAAAATGTCCTTGAAAGAACCACTCATTCATGGTAACATTTTTTACTCCAACAACTCGGTCCTCAGTAAGCTCAATAATTTTATCAATTAACAAAAAAGGAAAACGATGTGGTAGCATCGATGTGATTTTATTAATGTCGCAAACTGCCGGTGTTGAAGCATCGTAATGCTTGGTGCTTTGTTTGTCTCTTTTTATAAGAGCCTTTATTTTTTTTGCGAATTCAACATTGGCAGCATGGCCTGGACGCGCAGCAAGCACATGTCCTCTTATGGGCATACCAATTAATGCTAAATCACCAACTATGTCTAATAATTTATGTCGTGCGGGTTCGTTCTGAAAATGCAATTGAACATTATTAAGTATTCCTTTTTCTTTTATTTGAACACTTGGCTTATGAAATAGTTTTGCAAGATCATCTAGTTTTTCCTGACTGATAGGCCGATCAACAACCACTATTGCATTATTCAAATCACCACCTTTAATCAAATCGTGTTTTACAAGCATTTCTAACTCATGTAAAAAGCAAAAGGTGCGGCAAGGTGAATACTCATCTTTAAATTCGCTGATCTTATGCAACTGAGCATGTTGAGTACCTAAAACAGGACTATTGTAATCTACCATTACCGTAATCCGATACTCAGGACTGGGAACGCCTAACATTTCTACGTTTCGGGCTGGTTCCTCAAAGGATAAATTCTCGGTTAATTCGTAGTATTCGCGAACAGCATCCTGTTCAATAATTCCAACTGATAGTAAGGCATCGATGAAGGGTCGTGAACTGCCATCCATAATTGGAACTTCTGGGCCATTTAGCTCAATCAATACATTGTCGATTTCTAAACCTACCAAGGCAGCCAATGCATGCTCAGTGGTGTTAACTCTTGCGTTGTTTTGTTGTAAACTGGTTCCTCTGGATGTATCTACTACATTATCAACATCGGCATCAATAATAGGTTTGCCCGGTAAATCAATCCGCTGAAATTTATACCAATGATTTGCCGGAGCTGGTTTAAAGGTAATGGTAACTTCTTTTCCTGTATGTAAGCCGACACCTGATACGGTTACAGGATTTTTAAGAGTCGTGTGTTTTACTTTAATAATACCGAAAAAAAGGAATTAATGTTTGTTTTAAATGAGGAATAGTTTTTTACAAATCAATTATATTATTTTATA
>JANNXV010000319.1:0-3440 GCA_031409815.1 Bacteroidota bacterium | reverse complement strand
GGGATAATAGAAAAATTCTTCCGGTTGAATTTTCTTCCAGTATTCACCAGTATCCCATTTATTATTGTTGTTGCTATCTGCTAATAATCGCACTTTATAATTTGCAGGAGTAATATTTTCAAATGTGCATTTACCCGATTTTCCAATAGTTGATTGTTTAATTATTTGTAAATTCTCATTCACTAATTGTAGTTGATAATGGGCATTACTTTCCAAACCGGAAAAAGAAGTTATTAATGAACCAAAATCAGAAACAGGCAGTTGAACAAAATTAAATAGTAGCGTATCTGATTCATTATTGAAAATATCAATAAGAGAACCTGACGGAATCAATAACTGGTATTTCGCATTTTCTTTCCATTCACTTAAAATAACTAATTTACGGTGTAAAGAATCATCAAACTCTACCTTAAAATTTTTAACAGGTACAGAATCTTGGGTTAGAAAAAATTGATTAGTTATAGTTCGACCAAGTGGATTTTGAAATAATAGATATAGCGTATCTGCTGGCTTTAATGATCCTGAAGAAACATTAGTAGTATATGACTGAACGGAATTTTTTCGTTCTCCTCGTTCGCGCGAAAAACCTTTTTTCTTAACCAAATTTATTACCACCGTATCAAAAGCAATTTGATTATTAAAAACAACAAATTTTAAACTATCAATTGTTGAGTCATTTACCCAAAGCAAAAGTGAATCATTTTCTGAAGAAATGGAGGAAGGCATGATTGCCAATTTTTTCTGATTTTCAAGAAATGTCCAGCTCAAATTTTCTATCGATTGATTAAATGAAACTATAACGGGTCCATTATTTTCAACTGTAGCTTTTTTAACAAAAAGTTTTGCCGGTCGTTGATAAAACAAACTCAGCGGCTTTACAATGGAGTCAGGAACTACTATCAGATCATTTGAAAATGCAACTGCTTCTTCGATTGGATTATCACATTTAAAATTACTGTTTTTATCCTGCAATGCAAATAATTTATAGGTTCCGGGACTAATATTCTTAATCTTAAAATTACCCTGTTCATTGGTTCGGGTAAAATAATCTGGTAATTTTTTAAAAGGTAAAGAGTCTATTGTATCCTTGTAAAGCATAACAGTTATAGCTTTCTCCGTTTTATGTGAATACGCATCAAGTAGACTGCCACTGCAAACCAATGAATCCAACACATCTCCTGTTGAAAATACATACTGAAAATCAGGAATTGAATTGCCTTCGTTGAGGTCAGCAACAGCATTACCAAAATTTAATGTGTAAGTGGTTTGAGGTTTTAAAGAGTCAGGAAGAAATATTTCTAAAACTCCTTTTTTAGCTACGATTTTTGGTTCCGGATCCATTAATGGTGAAATCACCAACTGGTTATTAAGGTCTTTTAGTTGTATATATTCATCAAAATACATTAAAATCTTTTTGGAGTTTAAATTGGTACTGTAATTTGCAGGAGCGCATTTATTCAAAACCGGAGGAATCTCATCTTTTTTGCCACCGGTGGGAGCCACACGATTTGCGCACGAATTCAACAAGACCACGGCAACAAGTAAACAAAACAGGAGTAAGCTATTTGTGCGGAGCATCAAATCATTTTTTCGATTAATGCAACCACCTTTAGCAAGTATTCCTGATCTATTGAATCAAAATCATTCAGTAAGCTGCTGTCAAGATCAATAACAAATGAAACATCCCCATCTTTAAAACCGGGTAACACAATTTCAGATTTAGATGAACTATTGCAAGCAATATGACCGGGAAATAATTCAACATCCGGAACAATTAGGGGTCTTTTTTCTGCCCACACAGTGCCACATACACCTCGTCCCTTGGCTATTCGAGTGCAAGCAACTGGTCCCTGAAAAGGACCTAGTACTAATGTGTTATTTTTTACAAAATAAATTCCAATCCATAATACATCTAGTGTTTCCTTTAAAGCGGCTATTATATTTGAAACATTAGCAATCAAATCTTCCTCATTTTCAACAAGTGCAACTAACTGTGGCAAAAGCAACTCGTATTTCTCCTTTCGTGAGGCATTTTTGCCTGCTAAAATTAAATCATCACTCATAGCTAAACTTTAACGTGCAAAGATAAAATGATAATGGATTAATGCACGGAGTGTGCAATAGTTGCAATGCTTACGGTTGTTCCAGGCACCATTAAAATTGTTTCGGCACATGCAGTTAGTGTTGAACCAGTTGTAATAACATCATCAACCAAAAGAATATTTTTTTGCCTTAATAAAGAAGGATTTGGCAAGTTGAAAACTTGATTTACATTCTCAAACCGTTCGAAGCGATGTTTTCGGGTTTGGGTGCTTGTATGTTTGTTTCGGTGCAATAGTTCAAAAGAGGCGCTTACTTCTAAAGTTTCAGAAAGTCCTTTAGCAAAAGCTGCACTTTGATTGTAACCACGAACTCTTTCTTTGTTAGGATGCAATGGAACCGGTATAATTAAGTCTAAATTATTAAACCATCCTCCCTGTTTAAGATCATTACCCATTAGCTTTCCTATTTTAATTCCAACTTCCGGGTGTTGTTTATATTTTAGTTGGTGTATGAGGTTTTGAACTTTGTTCCCTTTTTCAAAATGATAAAATGCAGTGGCAGCATACAATGGAACTTTACCCCAAAACTGTTTGATAACCGGATTAAGTGGATCAAGGTGATAATTTGTGCGTGGTAGTTTTCTTAGACAGCGTATGCATAAAACCTCTTCACCATCAAGCAAACTATTTGTACACGACAAGCAAACTTGAGGATAGAAAATATTTTTAATATCATTTAGATATTTGGTTAGCATAAAAGTTGCTATTACGAAACAGAGCATGAAAGTAAAAAAACTTTCAAGAAGGAAAGAAAAAAACTAAAAATATTTTTTAAAAAATATTAATTTAAACCCTACTTTTAATATGGACCGTAAAACTTATCCCAAATAGGTTTTAAGTATTTTGCTTCTAGAAGTATGCTTTAATCTCCTGATGGCCTTTTCCTTTATCTGTCTAACCCTTTCGCGAGTAAGTTCAAATCGTTCGCCAATTTCTTCTAAAGTCATTGATTGTTCTGCAAGCCCAAAATACAACCTGATTACATCGGCTTCGCGTGGAGTTAACGTAGTTAAAGCACGCTCAATTTCTCTTCGTAAAGATTCTGTTATCAGATTCATTTCAGGAGAGGGAGCATTATCTTCACCAGGCATAATATCCATCATGGTACTATCTTCTCCTTGAAGTAGCGGAGCATCCATGCTTACATGCCTTCCGGCTGAACGCATGGTATCTATAATATCATCGGTCGAAATATTAAGTACTGCTGCAATTTCTTCATTGGTGGGTTCACGCTCAAAATCTTGCTCCAGCTGAGCAAATGTTTTATTAATCTTATTTATATGACCGATCTTATTGAGTGGCAATCTAACAATTCTGGCTTGCTCAGCCAACGATTGC
>JANNXV010000318.1:0-3167 GCA_031409815.1 Bacteroidota bacterium | reverse complement strand
AACGCTATGCAAATTATTCAGGAGGCACATCCGATCCATTGGTTATTAGCTGGCCAAAAGGAATAAAAGCACGTGGTGAAGTTCGTAACCAATATCATCATGCAGTAGATATTGTTCCAACCATTCTTGATATCTGTGGAATTGAAATGCCAAAAGTTTATCATGGCGTTGATCAATATCCTTTATCAGGAGTTTCAATGAAATACTCCTTTGATGCGAAACCAAATGATCCTACACAAAAACATGTACAATTCTATTCGATGCTAGGAACAAGGGCAGTTTGGGAAGACGGCTGGAAAGCAGTTGCTGTGCATGCACCTTTAACTGATAAAGGAAAATTTGATCAGGATAAATGGGAATTATACCATGTTGATGTTGATCGTTCAGAGTCAAAAGATCTTGCAAAAGAAAATCCCGAAAAATTAGAAGCATTAAAGAAATTATGGCTGGAAGAAGCAAATAAAAATAATGCATTGCCTTTGGATGATCGCACTACTTTGCAAATTATCAATATAGAACGCCCTGCAGAAGAAGTTCGCAAGGATACTTACACCTACTATCCGCATACCAGTGCCGTACCCGAAGCTGTTGCTGTAAATGTAAAAGGCAAGTCGTACAAGATTGTTGCTAACATTGACATTACCGATGCCAATTGTTCGGGAGTTATTTTCGCTCATGGCTCACGCTTTGGCGGGCATTCACTTTTTATTAAAGACCATAAGTTGTATTATGTATATAATTTTCTTGGCATAAAACCTGAACAACAATTAGTATCAGCTGCGCTTAAACCCGGCAAATACACCGTTGGTATGGAGTTTATTAAAGAAAAAGCAGGCGAGCATCAGGAATCAATAGGCACTATGAAACTTTATGTTAATGATAAAGAAGTTGCTACTGGGCCAATGCGCGCTCAGGTAGGTCCATTTACGTTAGTTGGCGATGGTCTTTGTGTAGGATGGGATAGTGGAGATAACGTTAGCCAGCTTTATAAAACACCTGGCGAATTTAAAGGTGGTACAATTTCTTTTGTAACCGTAAGCACTGGTAAAGAAAATTATAGTGATTTAGAAATGGAAGCTGCAAGAGCATGGGCTAAGGAGTAATACTTTGCTTTTAAATATTACAACAACGGTCATCGCATGATGACCGTTGTTGTTTTAAATAAATAATTGTCAAACAAAAAATAAATATGAAAATAAAAATAATTGCATTTACTCTTTTGGCAGGAGTAGTTTTTACATCAGCAACAATTGCTCAAGACAAACCTGCGGCTGCCTCAAGCGATGCAGCCGAACTTGCTAAGAAATTAGCTAATCCTGTTGCATCTCTAATCAGTGTCCCTTTTCAAAATAATACCGATATGGGTATAGGAACAACAAACGGCTGGCGAAACACACTTAATTTTCAACCGGTAATTCCAATTAAGCTATCAGCTAAAATAAATTTGATTTCGCGCATGGTACTTCCCATTATATCGTAGCACAACGTAACTGGCGAAGGCACTATACAAAGTGGTTTGAGTGATGCACTGATTAGCGCATTTATATCGCCTGCCGAAGCAAAAAATGGTTTGGTGTGGGGAGCAGGGCCTGTGTTTCTTGTTCCAACAGCAACAGATAATTTATTAGGAACTAAAAAGTTTTCGGTTGGTCCCACAGCATTAATTTTAAAACAAACACATGGATGGACAATTGGCGGGCTGGTCAATCAGATTTGGTCAGTAGCTGGTGATGTAGATCGTTCTGAAATCAATCAACTATATGTACAACCTTTTCTTAATTACAATTGGAAAAGTGGAGCCGGGCTTGGAGTGAGCGGAGAAATAACACAAAATTGGGAAGCAAACACTACAACAGTTTACATTGTTCCAAGCATATCGGGTATCACCAAATTAGGAAGTCAAATAGTTTCACTTGCTATTGGCCCACGCATACAGGCAACAGCACCCGATGGAGCTGCATCTGCTTTTGGAGTGAGAGCTGCAATTGTTTTTGTGTTTCCGAAATAAGTTGGACATTAAATCCCGTTTCGCTAGTAGTAGGAATAAAGTAAATTAACGAAACGATTAATTAATACTTTTGACTGCAAGTATCCTGACAATAATTACCGTTGCACTTAAACTTTATTATCAATTAAATTAATTATTTAAAAACAAAACTGCATGAAAACCAAAACAAGAATCGTAACGCTAATCCTGGTAGCAACATGCTTTGTTGTGCAAGCGCAACAAAAAAAAGATGCCTCAAAAGCACAAACAGCTAAACCCAACATCGTCATCATCTGGGGTGATGATATAGGACAAACAAACATCAGTGCCTACTCCTTGGGAGTAATGGGTTACAAAACACCTAACATTGACCGCGTAGCAAAGGAAGGAGTAATCTTTACCGATTACTATGCGGAGCAAAGTTGCACAGCCGGCCGTGCTTCGTTTATTACCGGGCAATGTGGTTTGCGCACCGGGTTAACAAAAGTAGGGATGCCAGGAGCCACTGTTGGTTTACAAAAAGAAGATCCAACCATTGCTCAATTACTAAAAGGTCAGGGTTATGCCACCGGGCAGTTTGGAAAAAACCATTTAGGTGATCGTGATGAGTTTCTGCCAACCATGCATGGCTTTGATGAGTTTTATGGAAACCTTTATCACCTCAATGCCGAAGAAGAACCTGAAGATCGTGACTATCCAAGTGAAAAAGATTTTCCGGGCTTCAAAGAAAAGTTTGGCCCGCGTGGTGTATTGCATTGCTATGCAAACCCTGATGGCACACAGAAAATAGAAAATACGGGTCCGCTTACTAAAAAACGAATGGAAACCATAGATGACGAAACCGCCAAAATGAGTGCTGAATATTTGGAGAAACAAGTAAAGGCTGGCAAGCCGGTTTTCTTATGGGTAAACTTTACGCACATGCACTTTCGTACGCATCCTAAACCCGAAAGTCAAGGCCAGTCTGGCCGTTGGCAAAGCGAATATCATGATGCTATGATTGACCATGATAAAAACGTAGGTACTGTTTTGGATATGATTGATAAATTGGGCATTGGAGAAAATACAATTGTAATGTATAGCACCGATAATGGTCCGCATAGAAACAGCTGGCCCGATGCTGGAACTACCCCTTTTCGTAGTGAAAAAAATACCAATTGGGAGGGCGCTTATCGCGTAC
>JANNXV010000317.1:0-4019 GCA_031409815.1 Bacteroidota bacterium | reverse complement strand
GAATACACATTGGAGGCAAGATTGCTATTGGGGTTTTCTAATTCTTCAAACGATGGAAGATCGCCAAAATAGGCTGTGAGCGCAACAATAAAAAATAACAGCACTACCGGAGTTAAAACGAGTAGCCAGAAAAAACGAACTTTATTTCGAAATGCGGGAGGAATCTTAAACCAGGAAGACATCATTTATATGGTATGCAAAAATATGTTTTAATTAACCATCCTACTGATACTATTATTGTGATAAAGTAAACCCAAAGTAAAAGGAACCGACACTTTTATTCGCTCGCATTTGTTTATTTTCGCTAGGCATAATCTTGAACACATGTATTCATTCGAACATAAAAGTAAACCACTAATTGCAGCTGGTAAGTTTTATCAAAGGCTGCTTTATAATTTACTATTGGCAATCGTTGTTATTTTAGTGTCGCTTATTGTTGGTATTTGGGGTTACATAGCACTGGCTCATCTCAAATTTGCTGATGCTTTATTAAATGCCAGTATGATTTTAGGGGGAATGGGGCCGGTTGATGCAATGCCAAACGATGCAGCTAAATATTTTGCATCATTTTATGCGCTCTTTAGCGGTATAACTTTTATTTCAACCATGGCAATATTGCTTGCTCCTGTTGTGCATAGAGCTATGCATAGGTTTCATTTGGATACCGAAGCAGATAATTGAAACTGTTTTTTTTGTAAGGCAATCAGATTAATATCTGAAGTCGAAGTTGGTAGTGTAACCTAATGTTACAGGTAGTTTGCTCCAGGTTACAATTGAGTTGCGATGACGAACCACAATAAAGTAGGATCCTCCGTTAAATGTGTATGGAAGGGTTACTTGAATCGTTCCGTGCACATCAATTATTTTTTTTGCACTAAACATTGTATTGGAAGGAGTGAATTGATCATGCAGTTCGATGGTAACACTATCAGACGATAAAGCAGAAGCGTTTAATCCATTTGTAAATAGAACAGGAGTCATTGTTGTGTCGTTTGTATAAAATCCCTCAATAAAAGCTTTTACGGTTAAGTTTAGTGTGCAGAATCCGGTGCTAGTGGAAATAGTTCGTGCCAAACTTGAACCACATGAATTGTTTGCTGTTACGCTAACATTGCCATTGGTAACTGAGGGGTCCACTCTGGTAGAAGTTGTTCCTTGGCCACTCTTTATTATCCATCCTGATGGAAAGATCCAGCTATAACTAGTTGAACCACTAACTGCTGAAATACTATAATTAACAGTGTCGTTTTCGCAAACCTGAGTAGGCCCAGTAATAGTGCTTGGCTGATTGGGCAATGCAGTCACTATCACTAACCTATTGGCAGAAACAGTGCAACCATCGGGAGAAGTGGTGGTAACAATGTATTGATTAACACCGGCAGGTGCATTTGAAACAATGGAATTGGCATTTGAGCAATCGCTATTAAGGCAATTAACGGAACCTATGGTTCCTGCTCCTGAAATCACATGTGTAAAAGGTGTGGCAAAATTTATCGACCAACTTATTAAATCACCTACATCACTAGCAGCATTGTCAGTTATACTGAGTATCCAGTTTCCAGTGACATTAAAAGGCATGGTAATACCAGCCCAATTGTGTGCCGCATCCGGATTGGATGAGTCAGAGGGTTTATAATTTCCGTTTACAACATTGCCTGCAACAACTGCAACATCGGTTGATAGTTGAGGAAGTATTGTAGCTGCTGAAGTAGTAAATGTATAGGATCCATTAAAGTCAGCAGAATTTCCACTTCCAGAAACAGGTGCTCCTGGACGATCAAAAACGATGGTGTTTCCACCGGGGGTTGATAGTGTAATTTTTAAGTCACCTATATAAGTGTGTTCACGATTTGGAGCTACTGTTCCGGTTCCGAAATTCAGCGTAATGGAGAGTTTACTGGCAGCATTTAAATTAATTCCGCTGCCGATTGCAATCGTATTGTTTATTCCTGCGGGTGTATTATCTGGAATAGCAAGGTTAATTGTTCCTGATGAAAACGAATTGGTAATGCTTCCGCCAGAGGCATTAACAGTTAGCGTAAAAGGTGTTCCGATACAAACCGGGAAAGCGGATGTTGTAAAGGAATTAATTACCGGTAATGGTTTCATTGTAATGCTTGCAATTGCTGTGGTAGTGCAATTTTTATTGTCGGTAACAGTAACCGAATAATTTCCGGCTGTCACGTTGTTGTTTAAAGCAGTTGTTACTCCATTGTTCCATTGATAAGTATAGGGAGCGGTTCCGCCTACTGGTATTGCTAAAGCTGATCCATTGTTTTGATTGCATTGCGATTGAACAGTAGTAGTTGAAGCGTTTAAAGCAGCAGATGGTTGAGTAATAATAAAGGTATAAGCACGGCTGCAACCCAATGCATCAGTTATTGTAACAGTATAAGTCCCTTGTAGAAGATTTGTGCGATCCTCAGATGTTGCTCCGTTATTCCATAAATAATTGTAGGGGGCATTGCCAGCGGAAAATGTTAAATCAATAGCGCCATTGTTGCCACCAAAACAACTCACTTTAGTAACTTGAGAATTGATGGGAACACTGTCAACGATAACTATAACCGTGTCGATATCAATTACAGAGGATCCGTTTTTTGTTGCGGTTAAAACATAAGTAGTATTGCTGGGAGGTGAGGCTGTAGGATTGCTGTTGGTGGATGAACTCAGTCCTATAGTTGGGTTCCATGAATAGCTGACACCAGCTACAGAAGTTGAACCAATTGTAGTGTTAACACCATAACAAATACTGCGATCTGGTCCGGCATTGGTAGAAAAGGTGGCGTTTAGATTGATATTATCAAAGTATAAATTGTTTCCATAATATCCCAAATTTTTAAATGAGAGAAGCACAGAACCTGATGCAATAAAACTGCTTAGGTCAATTGTTTCTTTTCTCCATTGCGCGGCTGTTGGCACAAAAGGACTGGTGTTAGTGCCGGCAGCAGTTGATAAATCAGTGCCACCTCTTTTATACACTGATGTAAATGATGCACCGCAATTGGTTGAAACTAATATTTCTAAAGTGTCAGAATAATTGGTGTTGTTGTAGGGTTGATACGCAACATCGAATGAAAGTGTTGAAGTGCTAAAACCAGAAATATCGAAAGGAGTAGTGCGTAATTCATCTTTTTTGCCTGCCACATCAAAACTGTAATTATTAAAAAAAACAGAGTTGGCTGATGAGCCAAATCCGCCAGCGGACGAGTTTTGTTGCCATGCAATGGCATCGCCACCCGCATCAATAATTGAAAAACCGGGAGGAGGGAAAGTGGCTGATTCAAATCCTTCTGATATCGGAAGGCCGGCACCATTGGTATTTATGTAAGATATTTTTGTTTGTGTATTTGAATTGGTTCCATCACTTGTTGTTAGTGTTACATCATAAATTCCTGCTGTGTTATAAGTAATAATTGGATTTTGCAAGTTTGATGTTGACGGTGTGCCTCCCTGAAACGACCATATCCATGAAGTAACATTGCCGGTTGATTGATCATTAAACTGAACGGATGCACCCACACATGGATATTGATTGCTGGCAACAAACTCAGATTTTATCGATCGCAAAGTTGTCATTGGAACTTCCCACATTCCTCGTCCATATTGTGAAACTCGTAAAGCAGATTGGTTGGTTCCATCATCATAAACACTAAAATCCTGAATGGTGGTTCGAGCAGGCAACGAAGCGGAAAATAATGTCCAGCTCGATTGCCCCAATTTTTTAAAATAAACAGTGTTGTTGCCTGCAACAAAAACCAATTCGTGTGTGTCTTGAAACAACTCAATGTACACATAATATATATACAAAGAGTTGAGTGCTGTACAAATGATGGAAGACAGTTTTAGAATCAGAAAAGATAAGAGCGAAGTCCGAGCTAATAGGATGGTCGGCTTACTTAAAGTATAAAGCTGAATGGCCTTCCGCAAACGACTGGTAGGAGTAGTTTGCAAAACACCTTATGCTGCAATAAACGAAAGTTTAGTTGTGGTGAACGATAAGGAAAAGCGGGAACAAA
>JANNXV010000316.1:0-2029 GCA_031409815.1 Bacteroidota bacterium | reverse complement strand
GAATAATTTGCTGGAAACAAATGCTATTCTTTTAAAACGAAATACCGAATTAGATAAGAAGAATTATAGTTTTCCAAATACCATCATCATTCATCCGGTTAGTATTGCCGACAATTGCGACATTACCGACTCTATTATTGGACCCGATGTTTCGATTGGTGAGAACACAATTATTAAGCACTCTATAATTCGAGAGTCCATTATTGGCTCCTATTCTCAACTCGAAACAGCCATTTTGCATCAAAGCCTAATTGGTAGCGATGCCTATTTAAAAGGACTCAGTCAAAGCTTAAACATTGGCGATAGCACTGAAATTGATTTTTCGTAAATCACCGCTGATTTTTGAATAAAGTATATTTGATCAATAAATAATAAAAATTTAAATAGGATACTAAAATGGAAAAGGACACCCGCATATTTAAACTGATTAATGAAGAGTTAAAAAGACAGCGCCACGGACTCGAGTTAATAGCATCAGAAAACTTTGTTTCAAAGCAGGTGATGCAAGCAATGGGAACCTGTTTAACCAATAAATATGCAGAGGGCTTGCCCGGCAAAAGATATTATGGTGGTTGTGAAATTGTTGATCAGATTGAACAAATTGCCATTGATCGTGCTAAAGAACTTTTTGGAGCAGCATGGGCCAATGTTCAACCTCATAGCGGAGCACAAGCCAATGCAGCTGTTATGCTTGCATTGTTAAAGCCGGGTGATAAAATTATGGGCTTCGATCTTTCGCATGGCGGACATCTTACCCATGGATCACCGGTAAATTTTAGTGGCAAATTATATAACGCGGTATTTTATGGAGTTGAAAAATCGAGTGGTGTAATCAATTACAATGAACTTGAAAAAAAGGCGAAACAGGAAATACCCAAATTGATTATTTGTGGAGCGTCATCCTATTCGCGCGATTGGGATTATGTGCGCTTACGCAAAATAGCTGACTCGGTAAATGCTTTTTTATTGGCTGATATTTCGCATCCGGCCGGATTGATTGCACGTGGTTTGTTAAATGATCCATTACCCCACTGTCATGTTGTTACTACCACCACTCATAAAACATTGCGTGGACCGCGAGGTGGTTTAATAATGATGGGTAAAGATTTTCCAAATCCATTTGGATTAAAAACGCCAAAAGGAGAATTGAGAATGATGTCATCCTTAATGGATGGTGCAGTTTTTCCGGGCACACAAGGAGGACCATTAGAACATGTAATTGCGTCTAAAGCAATTGCGTTTGGCGAAGCCTTAACCGATGAGTATTTAAAGTACTGCGTGCAGGTGGTAAAGAACGCAAAAGCCATGGCTGCTGCATTTAAAGATAAAGGATACCATATTATTTCCGGAGGAACCGATAATCATTCGATGTTGATTGATTTACGGAATAAAAATATTACCGGAAAAGTGGCTGAAAATGCTTTGGTAAAAGCAGACATTACAGTCAATAAAAACATGGTTCCATTTGATGATAAATCACCATTTGTTACTTCTGGTATTCGCATTGGTACACCAGCAATTACTTCACGTGGACTTAAAGAAGCTCAAATGAAAAAAGTGGTTACATTGCTTGACAAAGTGTTGATGAATCCTGAAAATGAAAAGGTAATTGCTAAAGTAAAATCAGATGTTAATTCGATGATGGAAAATTATCCGCTTTATTAATCAGTATGGCAATAACAATTTGTTTTCACCGTTCTAAAAATTCCAAAAACTGATTTGCAGCTTCATGACTAAACGGATTACTTTCATTGCACTATTTATTTTTTACGGTGATTTATTATTCGCACAAATTGGAGGTAATAATACATTTGAGTTTTTAAATCTCAATTCAGCAGCACGCGTGGCAGCATTAGGTGGAAACGCTATTGCTACAAGAGCTGATGATGTATCATTAGTGAGCGCTAATCCTTCTCAACTAATGCCATCAATGAATAAGCAATTAGGTTTGAGTTTTGTAAGTTACCTTGCGGGAATAAAATATGGCGATGTTGCTTATGCAAGCGATTTGAAAAAGATTGGCATGTTT
>JANNXV010000315.1:0-20390 GCA_031409815.1 Bacteroidota bacterium | reverse complement strand
AGGCCAAGCAAGGAAACTATCAATAATTTTGTACAACAAACATTAAATGTGAACACCAATAAACTGTCAATGCTCTTTTGGCTTAATATTTGGTTTAGTGTAACTTAATTTTATCAAAATGAAAAAAATTAATTTCTTGAGTTTATTAATGTTTTTTTTCTGTTTGAACACTTTTGCTCAAAATGACTTGTTTGATGATATAGCTGGCGCTATTCGTGTAGGAGATGTTAATGGTATTTCAAAATACTTTGGTACAAAAGTAGACCTCACTTTTATTAATCAGGAAGAGTTATATAGCAAGGCTCAGGCAACACAATTGTTAAAGGATTTTTTTGGCAAAAACAATCCTGCTACATTTACCATCATACATAAAGGTGTTTCAAAAGAAGGATCAAAATATGCTATTGGAACCCTAACCACTACTCAAGGTACTGTTTATCGAACCTATTTTTATATTAAACAAAATGGTGGCACGTCCTTTATTCAGGAGTTAAGATTCATGATAGAATAATTGTTTATTAGTTTTTATGGGTTATTGAGTTACTCATAAAATTTTTCATTGATGACTCGTTTTTACTGACCTTTGTCAAACTAATTATGGAAATACACGAATTTATTATTAATGCATTGTCCGAAGATATTGGAGATGGCGATCATACTTCTTTGGCTTGTTTAAGTAAAATGCAAATTGGTAAAGCACGTTTATTGGTAAAAGAAAACGGAGTTTTAGCAGGAGTTGAAATTGCTAAACAAATATTCTCTATTGTAGATGCCGATTTGCAGATTAAAATATTAAAAAACGATGGCGATCGTATAAACATTCATGACATTGTATTAACCGTAGAAGGCAAAGTACAATCTATTTTAAAAGCTGAACGACTAGTTTTGAATTGCATGCAACGCATGAGCGGAATAGCTACAAATACATCGCTTTATGTTCAACAACTTTATGGACTAAATACTCGAGTATTAGATACAAGAAAGACCACACCACTTTGTCGCATTATTGAAAAAATGGCGGTGAAAATTGGTGGTGGAGAAAACCATCGATTTGGATTGTATGATATGATTATGATTAAAGACAATCATGTTGATTTTGCCGGAGGAATTAAATCAGCCATCCAGTTAACCACCAACTATTTAAAATCTTT
Organism: Bacteroidota bacterium; assembly: GCA_031409815.1. Lineage (GTDB taxonomy): Bacteria > Bacteroidota > Bacteroidia > AKYH767-A > OLB10 > JANLUX01. Next base: position 19,239 of record JANNXV010000315.1, on the reverse strand, counting down.
AAACAAAAATTTGAAAATCGAAATAGAAACTCGCAATCTCGAAGAGGTTAGACAAGTTTTAGTAACCGGAAATGTGCATCGCATTTTGCTTGATAACATGGATCCGATTCTTTTGAAAGAAGCTGTAACATTAATTGACAAGCGCTTTGAAACTGAAGCCTCTGGTGGTATAACCTTGCAAACTATTCGTAAATATGCCGAAACAGGAGTAGATTATATTTCAATTGGTGCACTTACACATTCTGTAAAGAGTCTTGATTTAAGTTTGAAGGCCTATTAAATTTTGTAAGCAATTCTATGACTCTTCAAAGTTTAAAAAACAAATTTAATGAACTGCCAATTGTAAAAAGACTGATACAACTTGCGACTAAGATAAAGTTGCCAGGATTTGAAGGATTACCATTTATTTATGTAGCGCAATTTTTTGTTCAACGATTTAAAGAAGGAGAATTACAAACCAGAGCACAATCACTTGCATTTAGTTTTTTTCTTGCCTTGTTTCCGGCAATCATTTTCCTTTTTACGCTAATCCCCTACATCCCTCTAAATAATTTCCAGGAAACATTGCTTGAGATCATTCAAACGTTTTTACCTGCCAGCACTTATGACGCAGCCCGTTCAACAATTGAAGACATTATCCTTCATCAACACAGCAGTTTGTTGTCATTCGGATTTTTCTTTGCACTAATAATTTCAACCGAAGGGGTGCTTGCATTAATGAAATGGTTTAATAAATCATTTCATGGAAAAGAACTACGTTCAGGATTTAAACAACGAATTGTGGCCCTATTCCTAACAATTGCTTTAGCTACATTATTAATATTAGCTATTACCTTAATCATCAGCAGCGAAATATTCTCTTATTATTTGGTTGAAAACTCATTAATTAAAAACAACATTAATATCGTACTTCTGCATATCGGGAAGTGGCTGATTCTGCTTACACTTTGTTTCAGCGCCATTTCACTACTTTATTTCGCTGGACCATCTCATCGTCAAAAATTACCATTGATTACTGCTGGTTCATCGCTGGCTACACTTTTAATAGTTGTTACCTCACTTGGCTTTAATTATTTTATTACTCATTTTGCACAATACAATAAATTATATGGCTCTATCGGAACTTTAATGATTATTTTAATTTGGCTTTATATTAATTCGTTGGTATTGTTAATTGGGTTCGAATTAAATGTTTCCATTCACAGAGCTAAAGATCATCATGGAGAAAAAAAGAAAAGAAGTAGTGTGAGTAATAATTAGATTAAATTAACGATTTAATTTTTTAACCTAATTTCAAAATTGATTGTTTTTTTTGCAGTGAGTTAACAAACGAGCGCGTCACTCATCTTCCGCCTCGGTTGTATTACCGTCAACAGATTTTATTACATGCCAAACGCCATTTTTATCCTTCTTCTCAATTACATATTTCTCAACTCCTGTATCCCAATCCTGATACTTTGACCATCTTAATTTGGAAACAAGGTTACTGTAGTCACCTTGTAATAAAATGGAAGAACTCTTTCCAGACTCTGTGGTTTCGACATTGCAATGGTTTAATACGACAATCTTATAATAGTATTTTTGATTTTGCACATCTACAGCATAATCACTGTAAGACAATTCAGCTGCTGTAACTACAGCAATTTCATTATAATTTATTTCATCTGTTGAACGCAGAATTCGATAGCCTAAAACCATTTGTGGTGCAATGATTGGTTTATTCCACTCAGTAAGTACAAAACTATTATTAACCACTGTTGAACGAACAATTTCAACTTGTTGCAATGCAATATCACTCTGTGGTTGAGCACAGGCGCTATCGCTCCACGATACAAATAATGTATCAGCACATAAATTAGTTGCCATAACCTTATAGGAATAATTATATGGACAAAAAGTGGTGTTATCGATATAATCAAGTTGAGAAGAAGGGAGGCTGACAATTAAATTATATGCCCCGCTTGAATTATCCTCTCTGTAAATTTCATACGAATCAAAATTACAACCTTCAAATGGTGACCAGCTTAATTCAACGTGTTTGTTTACAGCAATTGCATTTAAATTTATTGTTGAATTGGTCTTCAATAACATTGTATCCTCTGCATTGCCGCATAAATCTGTAGTTTGAATTCGATAGGAGTAACTACTATTTAATGTATTAAGGGAGTCATCGAAATAAATCGGATAACCTTGATTTATACTTATGTTACTTTGATTAAAAAATGTAATGGAATCAAAAACACCAGTCAACGCATTTAGCCGATGTAAGGTATAATATCCAAAATCGATTACCGGACAAACATCCCATTGTATGGCTACTTCTGAATTAGAGATTACCGAAACACTTTTAACAATTGATACTGGTGGTGGTGCTGGATCATAAACACGCACATAGGCATTCCTGAATTTCACATCAGAACAACCGCCTTCATTGGTAACTGTTAAACTAACATCATAAAAACCGGGAGTAGTATATACTTCCATTGGATTTAACGATGATGAAGTATAACCGTTTCCAAAATCCCAAAGGTAAATTGGGTTAAATACTTCTGCTGACAGATCTGTAAAAGAAACCGGAAGTGAAGCACATCCTTGAACAATGTCGCTTGTAAAATCCGCGACAGGTTGATAATTTATTTTAATTGCATTCGATAATTGAAAAGTATCTGAACAGCCACTCGCATTATAAGCAATCAAAAAAGGATAGAAACTTCCCATTGCTGAATAAGTGTATATTGGGCTAAAATCTGTTGACGAATTTCCATCTCCAAAAAACCAAACTACACTATCTGCATTTAATGAAAGATTATTGAATGACACTGGTAAAGATCCGCAGATTACAGAATCGGAAGTTGAAAACAAAGCCGTTGGCATCGTATTAACTTGTATAGCATTCGGATAACTTAATGATGAAACACAACCGGAGGAATCATGAGTAATTAATGTTGCAATAAAATTACCGGCAAGCGAATAAATATGTGTTGGTGAAGCAACCGAATCAGTAGACCCATCACCAAAATTCCAATCCCAACTTACAGCACCTTGTGTATGATCCGTGAATCTAACTTGCAACGGATTGCATCCTAATGAATCAGACAAAGTAAATGATGGTACTGCTCCGCGAACTGTAACAAGATTATTCATGATCAAGGTATCACTACACCCAAGTGCATTGGCAACTACTAATGTTACTGTATAAATTCCAGGTTGATTAAATATATGTGTCGGATGCTGATTAGCGGAGGTGCTTCCATCGCCAAAATCCCAAAACCACGAAACAGCATTTACAGATTGATCAGTAAAATCAGTTACGAGAGGTACGCATCCGGTTGCATTTATTGCAGTAAATGAAGCACTGCTCGATGAAACAACAAGTAATGAATCCATCAATAATGTATCTGAACAACCAGAACTTCCTTGTATAATTAATTGAATATTATAGGTGCCATCAGCTGTATAAATATGGGTTGGATTTTGCAAAATTGATGAATCGCCATCGCCAAAATACCATAACCATGATGTTGCATTTAAAGATGAATCGCCAAAAGAGACTACTGAAGGATTGCATGCTGATGTTGCAGAAATTGAAAATGACGCGCTCGACATTTGCAACCTTGGCTTTGTTAAACTGATTGTACAACCATTCACATCCGTTATACTTAATGTAATATTACCAACAGGTGTTTGGTTATAAACATGCACCGGATGTTGAAGATTTGATGTGTCACCATCACCAAAATCCCAGCGCCATTTAACTGCGTCAACACTTAGATCAGTAAAATTGGCTACCACTGGCAGACACTCCCCACTCTGAGTTGAACTAAAATCAATAGCGCGATTTGGGAAGTAAACAGCCTGCGGAATTACCTTAGTGCTGGCACAGATATTCTTGTTTGCTGTTAAAGTAATATCATGATAACCCAACCCAATAAAATAGTGCTGAGGAGAAAACAGCGATGAAGTTGTTCCATCACCAAAATCCCACAAATAACTATCAGCGCCTGTAGATAAATTGGTCATCTGACTCGACACCCAAACACAATTACTATAAGGAGCAGTCAATGTAAAATCAGCTATTGGATGATAAATTTGAATAGTACTTGGCAAAATAAAATTTGTTGCACATGCATTTACATCAGTTACAGATAAATTAACTGTAAAAGATCCACTGTCCTGATAAAGATGAACAGGGTTTTGAATTGATGATGTTGTGCCATCACCAAAATCCCAGAGATAGGAACTATAATTAACCAATCCGCTATAAAAATAAATTGAATCATTGGCACATGCCCTTCTAACGCTTGAACTTAAAGGATTGCCAGTTCCGGTATAAAATGATTGTGTGCTGTAGGTACTGCAACCATTGGTATCGGTAACACTAAATGAAACCACATAATTAGATGACAAATTCGGGTATTGATGACTTGGACTTGCTAAAGTTGAATTGGTGCCATCACCAAAACTCCATTGATAGGAACTAGCGGGTGAAACCGCACTTAGATTTATTAACACACCGTTACATGTATTAGTAGGCTGAATGATGAAATTACCATTCGCTAATCTGATATGGTAGCTTTTGTGGTAAGCTGTAGAATCTAAATTGCCTGCTAAATCTGTCGTATAAAGTTTCACTTGAAACGAGCCTGAGTCAACATACATATGAACAGGATTTGGCAATACAGAAGTTGAATTATCACCAAAATCCCATAACCAACTTACAGCATTCTGTTTAGGATTTACAAAATGTTCAATAAATGGCGCACAATCGTATACTTGTAGTATTGTGCCGCTTCCTGACCCTCCTCCTCCCGGATTTGGGGGCGCACCACCAAAAGTTACAGGCGGATAAGTATAAGTATAATTACATCCACTTCCGGAAATTGTCAATGTTAATGTAAATGGTCCTAATGAATTAAAAACATGGAAAGGGTTTTGCAAAGTTGAAGTACCACCATCACCAAAATTCCACAACCATGAAGTTGCTCCGACTGAATTAGCTTGATACTGTACATTTATTGGTGGTACTGTATCTAAAGTAAATAGTGTAGGCTTTGCACCAAAGGTTGTAAAATGAACCGCATTGTTTTCAAATTTTGTAACCGTGCATCCATCAGCCGTTGTAATTGTTAACATCACATTATAGTTACCCAGGCTGGAATAAGTATGAACAGGATTTTGCAAGGTGCTTGTAGTACCGTCACCAAAATCCCACAACCAACTAACCGCATTTTGTGAACTGTCGATAAACTGTGATTGATAGGGAGGACAAGTATTTTCAGTATGTGAAAAATTAGCAACACCACCCTTAATAATAAAGGTACTATAATTAGAAATAAATTGCGAACACCCACCTGTAGCTGATTGCGTAGTTAGCGAAACAATATAAGTTCCTGGCTGGGTATAAACATGGATTGGGGCCTGTAATGATGAAGTGGTGCCATCACCAAAATCCCATAACCATGTTACAGCTCCCGATTGATCTGAGAAATTGGCAATAAAGGGTGCGCAAGCCGTAACAGGTAAACCTGCTATAAAATTATTGACAGGTGCACCAACGAAAATAGTTGACGGATATACAAAAGTATCTTTACAGCCTTGTGTATTAGTAACAATTAATGTTACAGAATAACTACCTCCTGAGTTATAAGTATGGGAAGGGTGTTGCTGGTTCGAGGAAAAACCATCACCAAAAATCCATAACCATTGAATTGCATTGGTTGAGAGATCAGTAAAATTTACTTGCAAAGGAGGGCAACCACTTAACACATCCGTGTTAAAATTTGCAGTTGGGCCTACCACACTTATATAATACCAATTATTAATCGAAATATTACTACAACCATTATTACTTGATGCAGTTAATGAAGGAACAAAATAGCCGGTTGAATCATAAACATGAATTGGATTAGTTGCAGTCGAAGTTGTACCATCGCCAAAATTCCACAACCAGTTATAACTTCCGATTGTAGTATTATTATATTGAACTGATAAAGGAGCACAACCACTTTGACTAGAAACCGAAAACGATGGATGCGGGGCATCAACAATTGTAATAGAATCAAAATAGACTGTTTGTGAACATCCATTTAATTGAAGTACTTGTAACGAAAGATTAAAAATCCCAATTGAATCATAAATATGAAGTACATTTTTTGTGTAAGCGCTGTCGCCATCTCCAAAACTCCAAATCCATTGTGCATTGGTAATATTATTATTCATTTGAATTGGAAGAGGCGCACATCCAGCACTATCAGATAAAGTAACAACGGGTACCGGGTTGCTTTTAACAGTAATGCCACCAACTAGCGAAACGGTATCCTTACAACCCACATTGCTGGTAGCAATTAAACTTACCGTGTAAAATCCAGAGTGATTATAAGCGTGATTAGTAGTCTGTGAAGTTGAAATTGTGCCATCACCAAATGTCCAATACCAACTATTCATAAAACTACCTGTTGCATTGAAATTAAAAGAATGCAAGGAGTCGCATGTAACGATGGTATCAACATTAATAGTTACAACAGGAACAGGATGGATGGTTATAAACTGAGGTTTTGTTAATATATCAGAACAATAATGTGATGAATTAAAAACCAAGAGTGAAACATTAAACATACCAGCTAATGAAAAAATATGAATTGGGTTAAACAAGTTACTCTTAGTACCATCACCAAAATCCCATATACACGAATCATAATTAGCACTTGTGTTAGTAAACTGTATCGCTCCATATCCTTGACAGGCAGTAACAGCATTCGCTAAAAATCCAGCTGTTGGTGTTGGAACTACGCTAATAAAATTGGTAATGCTCTTTGTATTTGAAACTCCATTTGCATCAGAAGCAGTTAAACTTACAGTGTAATTTCCAGAAAGATTATAAACATTACTTGGATTAGCGAGATTTGAAGTATTGCCATTACCAAAATTCCAGAGGTAAGAAACTGCATTTTGAGAAGTATTGGCAAATTGAACACTCAACGGTTGACAGCCTGAACTAACATTAACCGTAAATGAAGCCACCGGTGATTGTGCTTTAACAATCATCGAAAACAATAGAAATAAAAAACTTATTACAAAAGTTCTCAAAACCAAATATTGGTGATTCATAACAATATAAAACAAGTATTTTCTACGGAGTATTGATAGATTATGTTCCATGATCCGCATTTTTATTAAAGTACCACAGACTTGTAATTAAATTTAACAAGCATGAATTGGTTTACACAAATGCAAGAATTAGCTGAAAAAGTTGGTCTTGTCTGTTTCTCATCCCTTATTAAAAATAAAGTAGTATGAAAAAATCGAGACTGGGCACACAAAAACGATAGATAGCTTTACCTATGGAGCGAGGCTCATTAATTCTTAATTTTGCCGCCTCAAATTGATTTTTTCAAATGATCGGTACTGAAGAAGATAAAGTAGAGGTGTATGGAGCCAGGGTGCATAACCTTCAGAATATTGATGTAAGCTTTCCAAGAAATAAATTAATAGTAATTACCGGATTAAGCGGAAGCGGAAAAAGTTCTTTGGCTTTCGACACATTATATGCCGAAGGACAACGCAGATACATGGAAACCTTTTCGGCTTATGCTCGCCAGTTTCTGGGTAATATGGAACGACCTGATGTTGATAAAATCACAGGCCTCAGTCCTGTAATTTCAATCGAACAAAAAACAACCAACACTAATCCTCGATCAACCGTAGGAACTGTAACAGAAATATATGATTTTATGCGCTTGTTGTTTGCGCGTGCATCAGATGCCTTTTCATTTGTGACAGGAGAAAAAATGATCCGTCAAACTGATGAACAAATCATTGGTATTATAATGGATCAGTTTCTTGGAAAAAATTTACTGCTGCTTGCTCCAGTGGTGCGAGGACGAAAGGGTCACTATCGTGAATTGTTTATACAAATTGCTCAACAAGGCTTTGTTCGTGTTCGTATAGATGGGGAACTTACCGAACTAAAGCGCGGCTTACAAGCGGATCGATACAAAACACACGATATCGAAACAGTTATTGATCGAATTCAGGTCAATGAAGACGCGAGCCTAAGAATTAGAGATAGCATACGTACTGCTCTGAAACATGGCAAAGGTTCAATGATGGTTTTAGATGAATCAACCAATTTGGTTCGACATTTCAGCCAGCATTTAATGTGCCCCACATCGGGCATATCGTATGATGAGCCTGCTCCAAATGCCTTTTCATTTAATTCGCCTTATGGAGCTTGCAGAAAATGTAACGGTCTTGGAACCATTCCTGAAATTGATTTGAAATCAGTGATACCCAATGACAAGTTAAGCATCAAACTAGGTGGAATTGCACCATTGGGCGATTACAAAGACAACTGGATATACAATCAATTACATACCATTGGTAAAAGTTATGGCTTTACTTTAAATACGCCTATTGTTGATATTTCGGACGATGCAATGAATGTAATTCTGTATGGATCAAGCGAAGTTTTTACAGTTGATAAAGAGTTTACTCCTGGCGAAGTAAATAGTTACAATTTGAGTTTTGATGGTATTGTAAGTTTTATCGCCTCACAAATGGAAAACGAATTTGCTTCCATAAAAATCAAAAAGTGGGCGCAGCAATTTATGACTGCTGTAACCTGCCCAGAATGTAAAGGTTCCAGATTAAAAAAAGAATCGCTCTTCTTTAAAGTGCTTGATAAAAATATTGCAGAACTTGCCGAAATGGATATCATTGCTTTAAAGCAATGGTTCGAAATGGTTGAGGCCCAACTCAGCAAAAAACAACAAACCATTGCACACGAAGTATTAAAAGAAATACGCAAACGCATAAAGTTTTTATTAGATGTTGGTTTGGATTATCTCACCTTAAACAGAAGTTCTAAATCATTATCAGGTGGCGAATCTCAGCGCATTCGATTAGCCACACAAATTGGATCTCAATTGGTTGGCGTTATGTATATAATGGATGAGCCGAGTATCGGATTACATCAACGCGACAATGTGCGTTTAATTAATTCTTTAAAAGAATTACGTGATGTTGGCAATACTGTTATTGTGGTTGAACATGATCGTGAAACCATACTTGCAGCCGACTATGTTTTGGACATCGGACCAGGTGCCGGTATACACGGAGGAAAAATTGTTGCGAGCGGAACACCTGATGAAATGATGCAATCAAATTCACTCACCGCAAAGTATCTGAATGGTGATATGCAAATAACTACTCATCAAAGAAGAAAAGGGACAGGAAAAAAAATCACACTCAAAGGAGCCAGCGGTAATAATCTAAAAAATGTTAGTGTTGATTTTCCACTTGGCAAATTAATTTGTGTAACCGGTGTTTCAGGAAGTGGCAAATCAACTTTGATTAACGAAACGCTCTACCCTATTCTTAATCAACATTTCTATCGCTCCATCACCAAACCGCTTCCTTATAAATCCATAAAAGGATTGGAACATGTTGACAAAGTAATTGAAATAGATCAATCACCAATTGGAAGAACACCACGCAGTAATCCTGGAACTTATATTGGAGTATTTAGCGATATTAGAAATTTATTTGCAACACTTACCGAAGCAAAAATTAGAGGCTATGCACCCGGTTGGTTTTCATTTAACGTTAAAGGCGGAAGATGCGAAACTTGTCAGGGTGCCGGTATGCTCGTTATTGAAATGAACTTTTTACCGGATGTGTATGTTACATGCGAAAGCTGCAATGGCAAAAGATATAATCGCGAAATTTTAGAAATCAGATATCGTGGAAAATCCATCAACGATGTATTGAATTTAAGTATTGAACAAGCGGTTGAATATTTTGAACACATTCCTTCTATTCTACATAAAATAAAAACCCTACAGCAAGTAGGATTAGGTTATATCACATTAGGTCAGCAAAGCACAACCTTATCTGGTGGTGAAGCTCAACGTGTAAAACTAGCGGCTGAATTAAGTAAGCGTGATACAGGAAACACATTCTATATTCTTGATGAACCCACTACAGGTTTACATTTTGAAGATGTACGCATTTTATTAGAAGTATTGCATAAACTGGTTGACAAAGGCAATACTGTTTTAGTGATTGAGCACAATATGGATGTGATAAAAGTGGCGGATCACATTATTGATTTAGGTCCCGAAGGGGGCAACCGCGGTGGTGAAATAATTTGTGAAGGATCGCCCGAAGTCATTTTAGAAAACAAAAAATCCATTACAGCACATTACCTAAAGAATGAATTAAACTACTACAACCAAAACCTTTCCGTTTTAAAATCGTAAACCATTTTTACTTTGAAATATCTATGAATTCAGAAGAAGCAAAAATCCGTAAAGCATTTGTTGAGAAGGATTGGCAAGAAGTGAAGACCAACGACACCTGGCAACTTTTTAAAATAATGGCCGAGTTTGTCGAAGGCTTCGAAAAGCTGAGCCGCATTGGGCCTTGTGTTTCTATTTTCGGCTCAGCACGCACTGCGGTAGACAGCAAATATTATTTACTGGCAGAGGAAATTGCATTTAAGCTAACCACTGAAGGATATGGAGTTATTACTGGTGGTGGTCCCGGAATAATGGAGGCAGCAAATAAAGGTGCACAAAAAGCAGGCGGAAAATCAGTAGGATTAAACATCGTTCTTCCTTTTGAGCAGGCTCCAAATCAATATATCGATAACGATAAGAATATTACGTTTGATTATTTTTTTGTACGCAAACTTATGTTTATCAAATATGCACAAGGGTTTATTGCCTTGCCGGGAGGATTTGGCACAATGGATGAATTATTTGAATCGCTAACATTAATACAAACCCGAAAAATTGGAAAGTTCCCAATTGTATTGGTAGGAAAAGAATATTGGGGTGGATTATATGAATGGCTGAAAAATGTATTAGTGATGGAAAAATATGTGCACGAAGAAGACTTACATCTATTTCAAATTGTTGATACAGCTGATGAAGCATTGCTGGTGATTGATAATTTTTACTCTAAATACTTATTGAAACCGAATTTTTAATAACTAAATTTCGTAGCCCAATCGGTTCTTGAAAATAAAATTTATTAAAGAAGTTAGAGCACTAACAAAAAAATAAATTTGCTTCTGGCATTTGAAAATCTGTTTAAGCTGCAGATTTTGATATAAACTCGTTTTTGATACTTTCTAATTTACTTCTATCAAGAGGCTTATTAAGGAACTTGCTTACAAATTTATTGTTTAATGCCTTTTTATGATCGTCCTCTACTAATGATGTAGATAACATCATGATGATACAATTTCGCTTAATTTGATCAGGTAATTGCTCGTAAAGTTCCAAAAAATCAAACCCTGACAATTCAGGCATGTTAATATCAAGGAAAATTAATTGTGGCAATTCTTCCGGGTTCTCTTGAAATGATTCAAGATACTCCATTCCGCTTCTGACAGATTTTTTAAGTACCACATCCATTGCAAATGCATACTTGCGCATTGCAATTCTGGCAACAGCTAAATCCATTTCAGTGTCGTCAATAACTAAGACTTTCTTGTAAACATGTGGTGGTGATTGTTGTTCCATAATAAAATTTATAAATTAGGTATTGTTACTAAAAATTTTGTTCCTAATCCGGGTGTTGATTCTATTTGAATTGTACCATTAAGTTTGTCTATCGTTTCCTTTACAATATATAACCCCAGGCCTGAACCTACTGAATCTTCTGATACACGGTAAAACATATCAAATACTTTTTCTTGCAATTCTCTTTTTATTCCAATACCGTTGTCAGATACTGTGATCTGTGCGACATTTTCATTGGTTGATACGTTGATTTCTACAAAAGGTTTCTCTTGATCGGGATTGTAATAACGAATAGCATTTGATACAAGATTGCTTAACACAATACTTAATCTACTATTGTCAGATAAAAAGGTAGTTGATTGAGAAATATTAGTAATCAACTCAACATTTTTCTGGGTACCAGTCATATGCTTCAAATTGCCGGTAATATCTACAAGCAATTCTTTAAATTTAACTTCATCCTTCCTGACATCCAATCGCGCATTTCTCGAATAAGAAAGAATGTCCTGAATAAATCCATCCAATTTAAGTATGCCACCCTTTACCATTAATAAGTTTTCTTTAATAAACTCGTCCTCACAATCCTCTTCGGTTAATTGCACAATGCCGAGCATACTTGACAAAGGTGCTCTCAAGTCATGAGATACGCTATAAACAAATTTATCCAATTCTTTATTTGTTTTCATTAGTGCCGCATTGTTTTCGTGCAATTTTTCTTCCCCTTTCTTTTGAATAGTGATATCCTGCACGATACCTAAAAACTTCTTTACAGTGTTATTAACATCCATTTCTGCTTGTCCTTGTACATAGATGTCTTTGAGAATATTATCAGCTGCTAAAATTTTACATTCAATTGAAAAAACATCGTTGTTTAATCCCTTTTTTAAAATTTCTTTAAACTGTTGCTTGTATTCTTCTAAAACCATTTCCATAAAGTTTACAAATCCAGGACTTACTTCTCCTACCTTATAACCCAATATATTGTACAATTCGTCAGACCAAATTATTTCGTAAGTCGTTAAATCGAACTCCCAGCTTCCTAGTTTTGCAATACTTTGCGCTTGATTTAACCGATAGTCGCTTTCTTGCAGATTATCACGCATGGCAATTAAAGCCTTTCCAAGTGTATCTTCTTCACTTAGTGGTTTAAAATTAGAAGTAAAATTCCTCTTACCAATTTCAGCAGCAAAATTTGCGGACTCATTTAAATTTTTCGCCAATGTATTCATTGAAGTTACCATCAATCCAATTTCGCTGTTCTTGTCCTTATATTCAATGGATTTAAATTTCCCCTTCCCCATATCATTTATAATTCGACACAAAAGTTGAATTGGAGTAGTAATTATGCTGACTAAATAGATAGACAATAAAATTCCCAGCGCTATTACCCATGTTGCAAGACTCATTAGAATGAATCGTAAAGTTAAATTAGACTTTTCCAGATCTCTATGCGCATTCGTTCTGATCTCCTGCTCTATATTCATTAAATTGGTCATTTCCGACAAAACAGCCGAAGTGCGAGGAATAACTTCATCCTCTATCTTCCTTTCCATCTCCATTCGATTAAAAGCGTTATCGTAACTTTCAAATGAATTAAGTGATGACATGATTTGCTTTTGAATGCCAATTACATTTTCAAATTCTTCAAAAATATATTGCAATCGCTGATAACTATTCTTATCGAATAACTGAGGTGCCAATGCTTCAAGCTCGCTTCTAATCATTGGATACCTTGTTGAATGAATCAATTTTAATGCATCCTTATCCACTTGATTAGCACGAATAAAAACCCAATTGGTCGAAAGCATTTTTGATTCAATAAGTATTTTATTAAACTCAGTTAATGAATGTGTGGTTGGATCGATAACTGTGGAAATTTGATTTGAAAGTGTTTTATTTTCATTAAGCACAATCAATGTTATTATACCATTTATGATAAATAATAACACTAACACAAATAAACTCAGGTAAAGTTTAGATTTAATAGTCACAAATAAGCGAGACATATTTTTTTTCATTTTGAATATTCAATTCACATTATACTATGCAAAATCCCAAAGGTTACATTGATCCAAAATCTTTGATAAATAAACTTAAAATATATTGATTTGAACAAACGAATTTATGTTTTGAATATAGTGCTTAAACAACTAAAAATGATTTTCAATTTGCATTTACCACAGCTATTACTGCAATTCATAACAAAATAGAATTGTTTTCTGTTTTCCAATGAATAATTGTAAAACGTAACCTTTTCTAATAAACACAGTAAAAACATCCTTAAAACCAGTAAAGAAAAGCTTTTAACCCGCTATGGAATTAATCAGGAATGTAAAGAATGACTTGCTTAGAAAACAATTTGAAAAGTTTGTCGGAACTAACCCAGTGCCAGCCTACATGGAAGAATTTATATCGGTTATAGATAATACCTATCAACAATTAGACAAGGAGCATGAACATGTAAATGAACTTGAAAAAATAAATCAAGAACTCGATCAATTTGCCTACATCGTATCACATGATCTTAAGGCTCCTTTGCGTGCCATTTCAAGTTTAGTAACTTGGATTGAAGAAGATTCTGGTGACCTAATGACTGCCGATTCAAAGAATAATTTAAAAACCATTGTTGGTAGAATACAACGTATGGAAAATATGATACAGGGAATTCTTGCTTATTCAAAAGCAGGAAAAGGAAAAACAGAGAAGGTAAATACAAATGTACGAGAACTAGTAAATGAAATTGTCGAATCAAATTCAATTGACAAGCATCTTAAAATAATTAATATGGTTGCAAACTCAGAAATAATAACTGATAAGTTAAAACTGAGCCAGGTTCTTGCGAATCTAATGTCAAACGCAATCAAATACAACGATAAAACTACTATAGAAATTGAAATCGGTTCTTTTGAATATGACAACTGGATACAGTTCTATGTAAAAGACAATGGCCCAGGAATCGAAAAACAATATCAGGAAAGAATATTTATGATTTTTCAAACACTTGCTGCACGTGACGAAATTGAGAGCACTGGAATTGGCTTAGCAATTGTAAAAAAACTGGTGGAAGAACAAAACGGAAAAATTTGGGTTAAATCAAAACCTGGCAATGGCTCTCGCTTTGAATTTACCTGGCCCGCTATAAAAAAAACAATATCAAATCAAACAAAATAAACGATCATGGAAGAAAAAACAATACACATCTTACTTGTAGAAGACGACAGTGTTGATGTAATGAATGTTCAACGAGCATTCAAGAAAAACAATATTACTAATCCATTGCATGTAGCATTTAATGGAGTAGAAGCGCTTAATATGTTAAGAGGAACAAATGGTAAACCCAAGCTAAACCCAATGCCTGGAGTTATCCTATGCGACATCAATATGCCAAAAATGAACGGAATTGAGTTCTTGAAAGCGCTTCGCAGCGATCCGGAATTAAGCTCGTTAAGTGTATTTATTATGACAACCTCAAACGATGAACAAGACAAATTCGAAGCATACAAGTTAAATGTTGCAGGCTATGTTTTGAAACCTCTCTCGTTCGAAAAATTTGTGAGCGCTGTTTCTATCTTAAGTAGCTACTGGAAGCTATGCGAGCATCCTGAGCTATCAAATGCCTGATTTAATTCTATAAACCAAAACACAAAACCAAAACTCTTTTTATGAAACCTATTAATTCAATAAACAATAAAATAAAAGTACTGCTCGTAGAAGATGTGCAAGCAGATCGTATTATGATTGCAAAAGCAATTATAAACGCTGGTTATAACAGCGATATAAAATTTGCAGAAAACATCGATGATGCATTAACCTTAGCATTTGCTCACAACTTCGATTGCATTTTGTTAGATTATTTCTATTCAACTTCAGGTAATGGACTTGACTTTATCAAAACCTATCAGGCTCGTGGCGGGCAGGCTCCGATAGTAATTATCACATCACATAACGATTTAAACCTGGCTGTTGAAACAATGAAATCTGGTGCTAGCGATTATATCTCCAAACAAGATTTAACCGGAGACTCTATCGTTAAAAGCTTAAACTACTTATTAAGATTGAAAGCTGCTGAAGAAAGCAGGCTTGCAGCAGAACGTGCATTAATGGAAAGTGAAATGCGAATGAAAAGCATTATTGATCGGTCACCGGTCATAGTATTCACAATTGATAGTGGCGGCTATTTTAGATTGTTTAAAGGTAGGGGCGTTGCAAGTATTAATATTAAACAACAACAAATTATTGGTCGTAATATTCAGGATATCGGCCATTTGATTCCTGTAAGGTATAGTGATTACAGAGAAGCTTTGCTTGGAAAAGAACTCATGCATAGAGTTGAAGTTAACAATCACTTTTTTGATGTTAACTATATACCGGTTTGCGATCACCTAGGAAAAATTACGTCAATGATGGGCGTTGCAATCGACATTACCGATTTTAAACGCAATGAAGTTGAATTAAAAAACACCATTGAGATTACTGAAACCGAGTCGAAAATCAAACAACAGTTTTTGGCAAACATGAGTCACGAATTAAGAACACCTATTCATGGTATTCTGTGTCTTTCCGACTTCATACTGAAAACCACTCTGAATACTGATCAACGTAAGTATCTTAACTTGATAAAACAATCAGCTGATAATTTATTGGTTATTGTAAATGATGTACTTGATTTAAGTAAGATTCAAGCTGATAAAATGTCGTTCGAAGAAATACCGTTCAACTTATTGGAATCTCTACAATCAACTATCGCAACTCTGTTACCAAAAGCTCAAGAAAAAGGAATTGATCTAAAACTTGAAATTGGTAAAAACGTTTTTACAGAACTCACCGGTGATCCGGTAAGGTTATCTCAAATAATTAATAATCTTGTAGGCAATGCAATTAAATTTACTGAAAAAGGCAAGGTGTTAGTAAATGTAAATAACAAAGAAGAAAACGAAAACTACTCCCTGCTAGAATTTAAGGTAATTGATACCGGTATTGGAATTCCCTCTCAATTTTTACCTGAAATTTTTGAAAGTTTCACTCAAGCAGGAAACGATGTAAGCCGCAAATATGGAGGTACAGGTTTAGGTCTGGCCATAGCCAAACAATTAGTAGAGCAACAAAATGGGACTATCACCGTACAAAGTAAAATAAACGAAGGAACTGTATTCACTTTCAATATACCATACAAAGTAAATAGGGCAACTAAAAAAATTAATGAGATTAGAATTCCTCGCATGATGAATGAAACAACCACTAAAAAATTAAATATCCTTGTTGCAGAAGACAACGATATAAATCGCTTTATCATTAAAAAAATGATTGACGATTGGGGATATAATCACGAATTTGCAACCACGGGTGTTGAAGTGATTGAAAAACTTTCTAAATCTCATTTCGACCTAATATTAATGGATGTTGAAATGCCAGAAATGAATGGATACCAGGCTACCGAATTAATTCGTAAAGAAATGCCTGCAACTAAAAATTTAATACCAATTATTGCTATGACAGGGCACGCTATGAATGGCGAAAAAGAAAAATGTTTGAAAGCGGGTATGAATGACTATATCTCAAAGCCATTTCAAGGTGACGAATTGAGAAAAAAAATAATTGATTGTGCAGAACTAAATTCAAAGAAAGAAATGCCAAAATTAAATCCATCATTTCAAAATGAAAAGCGTTATACAAATCTTAATTTCCTATTGGAGATATCTGATGGCAACGATACATTCTTCAAAGAATTTATCACCTTGTTCTTAAATAGTGCTCCAGTTGCAATAAATGATCTTGAAACTTCCTTAATGAAAAAAGATTGGGAAATGATGCGTCAGGTAGCTCACAAAATAAAACCATCTTTCAATTATGTAGGCTTAACTGAGTTAAACAAGATTGCAGCTCGAATTGAGGATCTTGCAAAAAAACAGTCGAATCTTGATGAACTTCCTTCACTAATCAACACAATCAAAAACACCTGTGAAATAGCCTATCAGGAATTAAAACAAGAAATAAAAATAGCTGCATAAAATTCATACAAAACAATAAAACTATGGCAAAAATATTTTTGGTAGAAGACGATTTGATGGTGGGTTCGCTGATGAAGCAAACACTTTCAAAAAACGAAAAGCATGAGATACTTCTATTTAGTAATGCTGAAGAATGTATCAACAATCTACATCTTAATCCGGATATAATAACGGTTGATTATAATCTGCCTGGTATGGATGGTTTAACACTAATGAATAAAATTAAAGCCTACAATCAAAATATAATGGTAGTGATTTGTTCAGGCCAGGAGAGTGTTGAAGTGGTAATTAACTGCTACAGAAACGGTGCACAAGACTATATATTAAAGAACGAAACCATGATGGCTGATTTGGAGCGTTCAATAAACAATCTGGCTATGAATGTAACACTCCGCAAAGAAGTGGAGTTTTTACAAGACCAAATTATTGATCGCCACCGCTATTCAAATATAATTGGAAACAGCAACGCTATTCTACGTGTTTTGAGGCTGATACAAAAAGTAGAAAAGAATAACATGATGGTGTTAGTTACCGGCCAGAGTGGAACAGGAAAAGAACTTGTGGCAAGTGCATTGCACTTTAATTCAACACGTGCTCGCAAACCATTTGTAATTGTAAATATGGGCGCAATACCCGATGAGTTGGTAGAAAGCGAATTATTTGGGCATGAGAAAGGAGCTTTTACTGATGCAAGGGACAAAAGAATTGGAAAGTTTGAAGAATCGGATGGGGGAACCATATTTCTTGATGAAATAGGCGAGATGGATATGGGTTTGCAGTCGAAACTATTACGTGTATTGCAAGAAAAAGAAGTAACGAGAATTGGAAGCAATAAAACCATGAAACTTGATTTCAGATTAATTGCAGCAACCAATAAAAATCTATTGCAAGAAGTCAAAGAAGGACGGTTCAGAGAAGATTTGTTTTATCGTCTTCAGGGATTTCTTATTCATTTACCTCCCCTAAAAGAGCGTGGCGATGATATTATTTTACTGGCAAAACATTTCATCGATGCGTTCTGCAAACAAAACCGCTTACCCGCCTTTCACATTTCGAAAGAAGCTTGCAAGTTTATGCTTGAATATGCATGGCCGGGAAATGTGCGCGAATTAAAAGCAATTATTGAGCGCGCTATATTAATGGCCGAAAACAACACCATTACAATGGAAGACCTTACATTTGTTTCTACCTGATATTTTAAAATTATTTCATACATAAAAGAGCTTAGCTTAACTGCGAGCTCTTTTTTTTTGCCTTTAATTACTGTGAAACTTATTTAAAATAATGGCGTAAAAAAACACCAACAATTGTCGAATATCAAAAACTTAGGTTATGAAGAATTCAAAATCAGGAAAGTTAAAAGCGAGAAGAGGTCCATACTTAGAATTGCGTGTTACTCAAAAGCAAAGCCTGCGCTATGTGCCTTTAGCAATCTCGTTATTTGCTGTTTTGCTGGGAGTATTTGTATACTTTAATTTTTATAGCGTAACCACTCGTGCAGAATCTGTGCAACCTAAATATCGTCCAACTTATACTAGTACCGATATTAATGTTCCGGTCAGGTTGCTAATTAAATCTGAAAAGATTAATACAAATAGCACAAAATTAAAGAACAACAACAGCAATGTTTCTCCTATAAATAAAGTTGGTCGTGGACAAATAATTGCAGACGAAATCCTTCTTTCAGAATAATAATTTATACA
>JANNXV010000314.1:0-12409 GCA_031409815.1 Bacteroidota bacterium | reverse complement strand
GGTTTCGTCAGCCATTTTTTTGCCATCTTCAACAAACACATATTGGTAATTATAATACCCTTGTTTCAATTGCAAACTGGTTTCATAGCTTTGGTTGTCGTAGTTATAGGTTAATCTTGCAGACGGTTCAGTGCTCCAATTGGTGAGTGCACCAAAAACATAAAAATTGCCGTTTGGAATTGCATCATCAGATTTTAGTTGAAAATGTACTGTAACATAATCAGATTCAGTTTCATTGTCATTTCCATCATAAACTTTGATCAGGTATCGCCCATTAATATCATTTTCAATGGAATATATTTTATACGAACGGCTTTCATCAGGCTTTAAATAGATATTGAACCTATTGGTTGAATCCAATTCAATGTTTTTTACAAACTGTGTCTGAAATCGCGTGGTGCGTGCATCAAAACTCCGATACTCATTGCCTCCTTTAAAAATATTTACATCCTCATAATTATATTCCAATTCGTTTGATTTCATAAACAATGGTTTAATATCAAAAATGGCATTATCCCATCTTTTGTTTTGCTGAAGCACTACAGTAAGTTCACTAAATGGGCTTTGAATTGGATATTGCTCATATTGAATATTAAAGTCAATTTCCTGACTCGTATTCCTGTTTTCGACAAAGGTTGCCCTGTGAATATTGGAAATTATTTTAACTCTGGATTCTACGATTTGAAATCGTTGTGTGAGAATTGGTTTGCTATCATCAGTGCTTTCGAAAACCATTACAATATAATTTCCGGATTTGGTAAATTGCATTTGTGTGGTAGGGAAAACTGCCGAATAGTGATAGTAGGGTTGAAGCGTATTAAATGATGGTTTGAAGGAGGTGATATGATCACTGTAAAACCCATTCAAAAATTCTGTTTCATCAAGGTTTGATTTGTTCCAATAAGGATCGCAGTGAAAAAACTTAAATGAGTAATCTTTGAATTCGCCATCCAGATCATCAAAACTTAATTGTAAATATTCGTTTCCACCTAATTCAATTAAGGGTGCGCTGAGAGGAACATTCTCCAGTTCTAAAATAGCAGTTTTAATGTTTGACCGATAAACATGATTTTCATAGCGCAAATGGTCATCTTTAAAATAATCAGATTCCTGCGCTTGCATTTTGAGGTAAACAAAAAATGTAAACAAAAGAATTAGTCTGAAATATTTTATCATACCGTTAAAAACTTAATCCTCTTCAACAGCATCCATCCAAATGGTGTATGCTTGTTCCCATATTTTTTCCTTTTCATTAACCAACCTGTCAACTATCTGTATTTCTGCATTTAGACTTTTAGCTTTTTGTGCATTCGCATAAACTGCAGGGTCAGCTAATTGTTGTTCGAGATCTGCCTTTTTCTTTTTGAGTTCTTTTATTTCGTCTTCTAGTTTCTTAGCATTGTTCTCTAACTTCTGAAGTTGTTTTTTGCGTTCTTTCGATTCTTCATTATTTTTTTGCACCACCTCATCAACTTTCTTTTGAACTTTTACCGGAGCAACAATGTTGGCAATCCTATTTCGTTCGCGCCATTCTTCATATTCATCATAGGTTCCCGGATATTCTTTTAGTTTGTGATCCTCGATATACCATATTTTATTGGCTATTTCTGCTAAAAAATAGCGATCGTGAGATACTACCACAAATGTCCCTTCATATCGTTGCAAAACATCAATCAAAATATTTACGGTTTGCATATCCAAGTGATTGGTTGGCTCATCCAACAATAGAAAATTAGCTTTCGCTAAAATTGTTTTTGCTAGTGCAACTCTGGCTTTTTCACCCCCGGACAATACTTTTATTTTCTTAAAAACATCATCGCCTTTAAATAAAAATGCGCCAAGTAATTTTCGTAGGTATTGATCTGTTTCTTCGGGAGCAAATTGTTGCAATTCTTGCAACATTTCGTTATTAATATTTAAACTTTCCAGTTGATGCTGAGCGTAAAATGATTCGACAACATTGTATGCAGGCTCAGCAACTCCATCATAGGGTTCGGCACTAGCCAACATTCTCAGTAAAGTTGATTTGCCACGTCCATTGGCTCCTATAAGTGCAATTTTATCGCCACGTTCAACAACTGCTTTTGTGTTTTCTAAAATAACCTGATTGCCATATCGTTTGTCTTTTACATTAAGATGTGCAACTATTCGACCAGGTTGCATGCTCACATTGAAGTTAACTTTTATTCCGCTTTTGGGTCCTTCAACATCTGTTATGCGTTCTAATTTATCGAGTTTCTTAATGCGTGACTGTGCCATTTTAGCTTTAGAAGCCTTTGCCCTGAATCGATTAATTAATTTCTCTTGTTCATCAATATATTTTTGTTGATTTCGAAACTGGCTTTGTTGCAGTTCTCTCCTGATTTCCTTTTCTTCGAGATAAAAGGAGTAGCTTCCGGTATAAACAGTAATTTTTTCGTTTTCAATTTCCACAATTCGATTCACAATTTTTTCCAGAAAATAACGATCGTGTGAAACAATTACAACAGTGCCTTCATAACTCGATAAATAATCTTCGAGCCATAAAATGGAAGGAAGATCCAAGTGATTGGTTGGCTCATCAAGTAAAAGCAAGTCCGGTTTTCTTAAAAGTATTTTAGCCAGCATTACTCTCATTCTCCAACCTCCTGAAAACTCTTTTAGTGGGCGCTTGAGATCCGCAGTGCTGAAACCTAATCCTTCTAAAATGGATTCAGCTTTGTGTTGGATATTATATCCATCCAATGCATCAAACTCTGTTTGTGCATCGTGTAGTTTATTCATGATGGCTTCACTGTGATCATGCTCCATTTTTTCAAGTAAATCTTCAATCAAGTCATGCAATTCGTTTTCACGTTCAAAAGCTTCCATTGCCACGTGCAGAATGCTAAAGTCGGATTGATAACTGAGTAAATCCTGATTTAAAAAACCAAGTGTCATATCACGCCTGCGTGTAATTTCTCCGCTATTAATGCTGTACTCTCCGGTTATTACTCTAAGGAGTGTTGATTTTCCGGTTCCATTGGCTCCAATCAATCCAATTTTTTCGTTGGGCTTAATGTGCCAAAATGCTTCACGGTACAATGCGCGTGAGCCAAATTCAAATGTAATATTATTGAGTACTAACAATTTTTTATTTTTTTATTTAATATTAATTAATCTTCCGCTGTTGGTATACTTTTCGTCTACTTGTGATGGGTTTCCCCAATAATAGATGTTTCCCAAATAGCTGAGTTGTGCATCTATTCTTTTATTTGCTTTTATATAAAGATCATTGGTTCCTAAATTAGATATGTAAATATCGTCACTATCTGTTTCTGACATATCAATTTTACCATAACCAGAACTATATGCATAGGTTACTCCTATATGTCCTGTAACATAAAGATCGGCAGGACCTGTATGTAAAGCTAAGGTGGCAGTGCTGCAATTGAGTTTTAAATGATAATCGCCTGTACTGCTTCCGCTATTGAGAATCAAGTTTTGTTTTAATGTGTCGGCACAATCGATATTTCCAGAAGCATCGTTTACATATATTTCTTCCAAAGAAGGAAGCCACACATCAACGGTAAAGCTGTTTTTAAAACTACGTAGCCAGTTGCATCTGTTTATATTGCTTAGGTAAAGAGTATTGTTTTCAACTTCAGTTTTAACACCATCTAAAAGATGAGCACCGGCCGTTACTTTTATTTGGTAAAAAGTGTCGATATGAATAACAAGATCAATATTATCGGCTAAATCAATATGAGTAAAAGGTTGAGCACTTCTTGTTTCAGTTGTTGAGTTACCAGTGCTCTGAGTACAATTGCACATAGAATCTTTTTTGCAGCCAACTTGAATGGCAATTGCAAAAAACAAAACAGTATATAAAAGCGCTCTCATATTAACTGCCAAAAGATTTTGGTTTTAAATGCATACCAATACCGTATTCAAAATAATCCGCTTTTCCGAAATGCGATTTCAAGTTGAGCAATACAAAGTACTTCTCTGAAACATGATAGCGAACACACAAGCGGGTGTATATATTTCCTTCATTCGGAAGATGAGTATAAAAGTAAAAACCGTTTTCAAAAAGCAAGGATAGCTTTTGAACTTTTAGCTCGTAACTTAAGTGAATACCTGACCGAATCGAATAAGTAAAATTAGGCACGCTAACAGAATCTCCAATTAATCTTGCTTCTATGCTTGGATCATAAAATAGATCTAATCCTGCACCAACACTGCTTTTATAACTAATGCTTCGGCTAAGGGTGCCAGTGGTTGAAAAAACTCCATATTTTTTTCCTCCAGGAGGAGTAATTTCTTTAATTCCTCCTGCCACTAATAGATTAATCGAAGTGGATGGTTTTTCTTCCACTTTTCGTTCTGTAAATAAAGGAGTTTTTTGACCGAAAAAATGACTCACGCCAAGGTTTATTGTCGGTATATTTAGTCCAAGGTTGGGTACTTTAAAACTGCCATTACTCATATGAGTAAATTCAATTCCACTTACAATTTGCGTTTGACTGTGCACAAATGCACGTGCATACAAACCAAAACTGATAACACAATTGAAATGCGAACTAACAGCCACATTTTTATAGTTTTCTAAACGGTCAAACGTTTTTTCAATATACCCTATTCCACAAGATAGTCTTCCACTTAATCTCAAGTGGGGATTATGATTGATAGGAAACAAAATCTGAGGAAAAACAGTTATTGATTTTCCAAGTTCTTCATTATTGCCAAGATACCAATATTGTAATCCGAACCCTGTTAATGGTCGGTTGTAAGCTTGTTCCCAGTCATTAGTCCCATCGGTGGTTTTAAGAAGTTCAACTTCAATGCCTTTAATGTGATCGTTTTGAAGATGGACTACCGTTGGGCGGTGAGCAATAAGGAAACCATAATTAAATCGTGCATTTACCATCCATTTTCCCAGTGTTGAATCCTGAGCTAATACGTTTTGATTGACACTTATCAAAAAAAACAATACAATACTACTCTGTAAATGTGTATTAAACAGGATTTTCATTTGGGAGCGCAAAAATAGAAAGATATACCTTTGCCCGATGCAGGAAAAACTAAAGGCTTTTGAGCGGTTATTGAACATCATGGACGAGTTGAGGACACAATGTCCGTGGGATAAAAAGCAAACGATGGAAAGTCTTCGTCATCTTACCATAGAAGAAGTGTATGAATTGGCAGATTCAATTCTTGATAAGAATACACTGGAAATTAAGAAGGAATTAGGAGATATTTTGCTGCATATTGTTTTCTATTCACGCATTGCATCCGAAACAAACGACTTTGATATTAAAGATGTGATAGATGCTGTATGTGAAAAGATTATTCATCGTCACCCTCATATTTATGGTGATGTGAAGGTGGCAGATGACGCAGAGGTAAGCAGGAATTGGGAAAAGTTAAAGTTGAAGGAAGGAAAGACATCCGTTTTAGAAGGTGTACCTGTTTCGCTGCCTGCATTGGTTAAAGCAATGCGGATACAGGAGAAAGCACGTTCGGCTGGTTTTGATTGGGAACGAAAGGAGCAGGTTTGGGAAAAAGTGGAAGAAGAAATGGCAGAATTTAAGCAGGAATTAAACAAAGTCGATCAAGCGCGTGCCGCTGCTGAATTTGGCGATCTTATTTTTTCATTGGTTAATTATGCTCGTTTTCTTGGTATCAACCCCGAGGAGGCATTAGAGCGAACTAACAAAAAATTTATCAAACGTTTTCAATATTTAGAAACAGCGGCCAACGCAAACGGACAAAAACTGGATAAAATGAGTTTGGACGAAATGGATGTGTATTGGAATGAGGCGAAGGCTAAGGAGTTATAAGTTGTTGGGTTGTTGTGTTATTTATCAGGCATAACAAATTAATAACCCAACAAGACAACAACATAAAAATTAAACAATAAAACATGAAACTAAACATCGGTGATAAAGCACCTGCCTTTAGCACATTCGATTCGGATAAACAACCTTTAAATTCAGAAGAATTAATAGGACAAAAAATATTATTGCTTTTTTTCCCGGCAGCATTTACAAGTACTTGTACAAAAGAATTGTGCGCCATGCGCGATGATATTGCACGATACAACAAATTGAAAGTGAAAATTATTGGCATTTCAACTGATAGTGTTTATGTTTTAAAAAAATATAAGGAAGATCAACAGTTGAATTTTACTTTGGCTTCAGATTATAATAAAGACATATCTACCGCATTTGGTTCGCTGTATGAAACATTCAATTTTGGTATGAAGGGTGTATCAAAACGTTCAGCATTTGTAATTGATGAGAACGGAATTGTTCAGTATGCGGAAGTATTAGATAATGCATCTCTGGTACCGGATTTTGCTGCAATAAATGCAAAGCTTGAAGGTGTGCCTGATAAAGGGTAAGGTTTTATTTTTTTTAAGCTCCAATTTTTTAACTTTAGGGATCATTAAATAGTAATTGTTAATATGCGAAATGAATAACTCATTTGAGTTATTGTTTGCTTGGGCTATTACCGTCAATTTTGTTCAGTGTAAGTTATATTCTTAAATTGCTGTAAAATTGAAATTCCTTTTTATGGTTTAATCGAAAATCATGGCTGTTTCGATATTGTCAGCTTGGAAAACGGATTATATTTTATTCAGTTATCATGTGATGTAGAAGATAAAGACAAGACGTTAGTGTTTTTAAAAGTTTTTAAAACTTAATTCTAATTAAATATAATTATCATGGAAGATAATCAATTCAATATTACAAGTAGAAAAATTAAAATTTATCTGCTGTTACTGATAATTATAAAGGCAGGAACATCCTGCGCACAGTCTGTTTTTATGAATGGATATTCCGATACATCAATAGCAAACACTTATTCAGGAAAGGCTACAAATGCTATGCAGCTTTCCGGAAACGATTATGTTTTTTGTACAGAATTCGGTTATATCTCACGCACCAATAATGTAGGTCTTGTACAATGGACAAAACTGCTAGATGCACCAGGTGCAAATAACTTTATTCTTTTGCAAAATTGCATTCTTGGAAATAATAATAATATATATGCGACTGGCTTTTACGATAATGGTGACACGGCATGTGTAGCTAAAATAAATAGCAATGGGAGCTTGATTTGGAGTTTGACATTTGCCAGCCCACTCTTGCAATTCGATAGAATTAAGGAAATGGGTAATGGCGATATTATATTAACCGGCTTCTATAGAGATCCTGTTTATTTGTCCTACTATGCTGCTGTAATCCGAATTAGTTCACTAGGTACTATTTTATGGCAAAGGGTGTATTTACATCCTTTTCAAACCGGACTCTCAGGTCATGGCAATTCTGCTATAAATGATGTAGCTGAAACATCAAACGGTGATCTTTTATTTTGTGGTGCATGCGAAAACGTTTCGAGTTCTGTTGGTAATTTTATCCTTAAAACAAATGCCTCCGGTACCATTCAATGGGCGAAGCAGATTAGTCCTTTCACAGTACCATCGGTTAATAAACCTTTTAGAATTATCGAGCTGACAAATGGAAATATAAAATTGGTGATTCAGCATCCAATACAGGGACCTACGGGGCATATTGGTATAGCAGAAACTAACAGTGCAGGCATGGTTTTAAATGCTAATGCATTTAATGATACCTTGTCGTTTGAAATGAGTGATGCATATCTGGATGCTAATGGCAATTCAGCAGTTGTAGCCGGAAGTGCAACCTATTTTTTTAACAGTAACAATATATTGCAGCAAGGATATTCATATCTTCCTCAATATAGCATGGTGGTTTTAAACGGAATAAATAAAGCTAATGATGGAGGGTATATTATTGGTGGAGCGATTTTTTTAACTAGTCCATTTTTTTCTGATGCGCTGCTAACAAAAACTACCAGCACAGGAGAAACAACAGCCGGAAGATATCTGCCTGTTGGTTTAACTACTGCTTCGTATAGTTTAAATTCTCAAACAGTTTCAATGGTTGACTCTATAATAGATATTGATATTAATGCATCAATTCTATTTACCTCGGCTATAATTTTAAAGGACACTGTTTTTTCTGCAATTGTTGGCTTAAATGAACAATTGAATAGTCAATCCCATTTTGATTTATATCCCAACCCAGCAGAAAAAGAAGTTACGGTTGCTGGTTTAAAAATGGGATTAAATGAAAAAAGTGAACTCAAAATTTTTGATGTGTTGGGGAAGGAAGTCTTTCAGTCGGCAGTCAGCAGTCGGCAGTTAATGGTTGATGTAAGTAAATTTGAAAATGGAATTTATTTTGTTCAACTAACAGCTGAAAAATTAAGTTCTTCTTCTAAACTTATTATTCAACATTAAATACATTACTTTTATATATTCCTTCAAAAAATAAAATAATGAAACACTTTGTAATTGTAATATTTATTTTTTTAAATTCCTTCACAAAAGGTCAAAATTTAAACCTGTTAAATAGTTTAGAAGTTATTGGAAGCGAAGCTAAATATTTTGATGCTACTGATAGCCTAAAGACTGATTCCAAAGGATCGTTTAATACATCTACTATTGTTGAAAGTAAAAATGATAGAAACAATGGTTTTGGTTCCGGTATCCCTTGTGTTAATAATGTATTTTGGGCGGTAACTACAAATGGCGATATTGAAGAGATGGAAATAAATGGAGGTAATATTATCAGCAATGGTATTATTCTTTCAGGAGGCATTGATCCAAGCCTTGCATATTGTAATAATTTAAATGGTGGATCATTTAGTCCGACTTTTCTTACTACATATCATAACCGGTATGTAAGTACCTATAATGGTACTTCCTGGGATAGTTCTCTTGTTGGTATAAACACTGGTCCATATAAATTGGTTAATGCATCGGGTAGTGGACCCTATTCCTATTTTATGGTAGTTGATACAACGCCACCTGCAAAAGTGATAGCTGTAACTATGTTTAACGGTGCTTCATTTACTACCGTATATAGTTTTGCACCAAACCGAACAAACACTGTTGCCGATATGGCTGTAGATGCGAATGGCAATTGCTGGTTATTTGCTGGACAAGCAAATACAGCACAAACCGATACTATTGTTGTTATTTCACCAACAGGTCTGGTAGTAAAAAAAATACCGTTTAGTTTGGGAACAAGTAATGGTTTTGGTATGTTTTTAATGAATGGAATAATATATATTGGGTTCGGTTCTTCTAATGCATTATATCCTAACAGCCTTTTGCCAATAACTATTTTAGGAAATACAGCAAATTTGGGTACCGCACTTCCATTGCCAGCATCAACGCTCAATTATGGTGATCTTGCAGGATGTAATGCCGGAACACCATTATCTATTAATGAAAATGCCGCTAATAAATTAAGAATATATCCAAATCCTGCTGCATCCATACTTAATTTGGAATTTGCCGAATCTCCTAACGAGATTAAAATTAGTGATACTGTTGGAAAGCTTCTGTATCAATCATTAAAGGAATTAAAACACATAGTTGATGTAAGCCAATTTCTAAACGGAATTTATTTTGTACAGTTTAAATTAGAGAATATCATTTCAACTCAAAAATTAATTATTCAACATTAAAACTTTTATGAAAAAGCTATTACAAATTATTTCGATGCTTGTTTTAACAGCTACAAGCACAAAGTTGTTGGCGCAAAGTCAAATACGAACTAGGTGCATTCCTAATTCAATTATTCAGACTACTCAAAGCAAATCGCCATCACCTGGTTTGTTGAGCGAAGTGTTAATTGATCATGGAGCTTGTATAAGTGAAGATGAGCAAAAGGAAATACAGTTGTCAATTGATCAAAATGTAAATGAGCTTAAGCTTAAGAATCCTAAAATGTTTCAAAAGAGTTTGGGTGGCATTCCATCGCATCCATTGTTCGAATGGCCAACTCGTTCAAAAGCCGGTTTTACTGATTATGGATATTATACGGTTAATTTTTTGGTTGATCAGAATCTTGGTTTCCCTAACCAATTACTCGACTACAATTGCGGAGCCAGAACCTATGATTGGGGTAGCGGTAGCCATGCTGGAACTGATATTATACTTTGGCCCTATGCATGGAGAAGAATGGACGAGCAGGTGATGGAAGTTATTGCTGCCGCACCTGGAATAATTGTAAACAAAGTGGACGGAAACTTTGATCGCAATTGTAATAACAACGGTAGTGGCACATGGAATCAGATTAACATTAGGCATGCTGACGGATCAACTGCTTGGTATTTGCATTTTAAATCTGGTTCGTTAACTACAAAAAGTGTTGGCGATAGCGTAATAACAGGTGAATATTTGGGCACCGCAGGTAGTTCAGGAAGTTCAAGTTGGCCTCATTTGCATTTTCAAGTGATGGATTCAACAAATGCTTTAATAGATCCCTGGCAAGGCCCGTGTAATAGCATGAATCCTGATACCTGGTGGTTTAATCAGCAACCTTACAATGTTCCATCAGTAAATAGAATTTGTACAAAAAAAACACAGCTGGATTATTATAATTGTCCTAACCCGGAAATTACTTACGAGGCGGATACTTTTAATTTGGGCGATTCATTATGGCTGTGGATTTACACTCGAGATTTGGATTCAAGCTCAACCATGCAAATAAATATTTATAATCCGTCTGGTCAAAATGTGCTTAATTTTCCTTTTACTGTGCCATGGCAAACTATTGCTACCACTTACTTGCGTTGGTATTATTTAGTTGATCCCTGGTTTACACAAGGTAACTGGACATTTGAAGTAGTGTATAATGGTATTACCTATCAGCATCCGTTTTATATTACTCAAGGATTTGCTGGTTCTAATGAAAATAAATTCGATCAGGGATTTACCATTTCTCCAAATCCTAGTAGAGGCGATTTTCAAATTGAATTCAAGAGCAGATCAAGTGAAGCCATATCTGTCGAAATAAAAAATGTTTTAGGTGAAAGGGTGCTAATTGAAAATTTGGTTTCTCTAACCGGTGATAATAAATTTAAAATCAATAATTCGAGATTAGTAAAGGGAGTCTATTTTGTTCAACTAAAAACAGGCAATAAAACGGAGGTAAAAAGATTAGTCATCGAATAATAAATAGGGTAGTGGTAAGTAGAAAAGTAACTTATAGTCGTTAGTACTTTTCTCCTTCCATATAGAGCATTGGAACTGATAAATTAAGGCCTCCAGATATTTTTGAAAATGCATTCAGATTGTTTTCAAGTGCGGAAAATATAGCAGGTAATTCTTCTTTATCAAAAAGTTTTCTCCATGAATCAAGCCATCCTAGCTTAACAAAATGATGATTTAGAAAAGAACTGCCATCGTTAAATTTTATTTCAAAATTATCAGTGAATTGTCTGGTCACTTTTAATCCGTTTTCAGTAAAAAGAGTTGACACACTATCCTCATTTCCACGGTGAATCTGATGTTCAATAAGTTGATCTAAAGCTTGATTTTTTCCAAGTAACCTTAGGGTATTTTCAAAAACTGTGTAAAATTCTTTCCAGTGTCCGTTTAGATTGGTGGTTAACGCGAGTTTGCCTTTTGGTTTTAGTATTCTATAGCTCTCTTTAAAAACCAGTTGGGGATGTTCAAAATTGTTGATCCCCAAATTAGAAACAATCAAATCAACACTATTATCAATAATTGGTATTTTATCGGCAGACGATTCAATTATTTCAACATTATCATAACCATAATTGGAAAGCTTTTTTCTTGCTCTTGCATTCGCATTTTGCCAGGGATCTATTCCAATAAGTTTACAAGTATTGCCCAACCGCCCGGCAAGTTCTAACAATGGAAATCCGGTACCTGATCCAAGGTCAACTACCGTAATATTTGGTTGAATATTTAAATGCTTTAACAGCAATAGCCCAAACGAGGCACTCCACAAAGGCAATTCATCAAAAGTTTCTACAAACTCCTGATTATCAACAAAAGTGTACGATAAGTAGTCAGACATAAAGCTGGAATAGTGTTTTTGAAATTTATCTAGGTGTCTAAAATAGAAAAATCCTTCATCGCATAGCAATGAAGGATTTTCTGGCGGAGAGTTAGGGATTCGAACCCCAGGAGGCTTTAACACCTCAACAGTTTTCAAGACTGCCGCAATCGACCGCTCTGCCAACTCTCCGGGGCGAAGATAGTACAAAAATGTAATGTCCAAATTTTACAATCAAACGACTACTCGTTTTTTTTCTGAGGACAATTCTTGATATTTCTGCGTAATTTTAACCTGTAAATTTTAAACACTATTAAAATGAAACGTCTTCTGTTATTAACCACAGTTATTAGTTTGGCTTTTAATGTTGTAGAGTCAAAAAACTTAAAAGCACGTTTTGCTTACGCCACTTTTTATAGCCCTGAAAAGGGACCCTATGTCGAAACATATTTATCTGTTTTAGGTAATTCGGTTAATTATGTACCTGTAAATGATGGAAAAACACAGGCCTCTATTGAGGTTTCCATCGTTTTTAAACAAGC
>JANNXV010000313.1:0-5493 GCA_031409815.1 Bacteroidota bacterium | reverse complement strand
TTCAGAAGTTTCAAAACAACCGCCCTGGTCAATGCTCACGTCAATTATCACAGAACCAAAACGCATTTCGCTCACCATCTCTTCGGTAACAATAACCGGTGAACGTCCTT
Organism: Bacteroidota bacterium; assembly: GCA_031409815.1. Lineage (GTDB taxonomy): Bacteria > Bacteroidota > Bacteroidia > AKYH767-A > OLB10 > JANLUX01. The sequence continues at coordinate 5,383 of JANNXV010000313.1, read as the reverse complement.
CCTTTGAAAGCATGGCACCAATTGCAACGTCACATGTGCGGAGGGCATTTAACAAAACAGATGGCGTAAGAATGGAAGTGTAAACTCTTGCGCCAATATTTTTTTGCAATCTGCGTAATTTATAAAGCGAGTTGTCAAACACTTTAACCCTGGCTCCCAAACCCATTGCAGCACGAGCGGCAAACTCGCCCACCGTGCCAGCACCCAAAATCACAATATCAGTGGGTGGTATACCGGTAACACCTCCCAGTAATTCACCCTTACCACCATGTGTATTACTCATGTATTCAGCCGCCACCAAAATGGCAGCATTGCCTACAATCTCACTCATGGCCTGAATTACCGGATAAATATCGGTTTCGTCCTTTATGTATTCGTATGCAAGTGCAGTAATTTTTTTTGCACTTAGCTTATTCATATATCCTTCCTCTTGCATAGCAACCTGCAATATGGAAATGAGTGATTGCTTATCCTGCATATAGTTTAACTCTTCCATTGAAGGAGGAGCCACTTTAAGTATCACATCGGCCTTATAAACCTCTTCAGGATGATAAGAAATTTGTGCACCGGCTTCACTGTAATCTGAATCAGTAAAATTTGCATTGGTACCTAAGCCGGTTTCAATTAATATTCGATGACCATTATTTACCAAGAGCGCTACAGATTCAGGCACCAACGGCACCCGATTCTCCTGAAACGAAATTTCCTTAGGTATACCGATAAATAAATCCTTTCTTAGTTTACTTACTTCTAAAACTGATTCTTGAGGCATTAAAACACCTTGTTGTGCTAATGCAGAGAGTCCCGGAATTTTTTGTGCCATTTTTTTGTTTTGTTCGCCTCACTACTATTCCTTCCTTCAACTATTTGCGGAAGGAGAGAAAAAAAAGTTAAAGCGGATCAGTTATTAGTCGTATTGAACGAATGCCATTTTTTGATTCGATAAAAATACTCGCTTTTGGGAAATTTAACAAGTTTGGAATTTTTTCGGGCCATTCAACAAAGCAATAATTCTTAGCGTAAAAAAAGTTTTCATACCCTAAATCAAAAGCCTCGGCTTCGGATTTAATACGATAGAAGTCAAAGTGGTAAACGGATTCACCGCTTGTAGTTAGGTATTCATTGAGTATGGAAAATGTAGGACTACTTACATTTTCCTCCACACCCAAATGTTTGCAAAAAGATTTTATCAATGTGGTTTTGCCCGCACCCATTTCGCCATAAAGGGCAAAAAAGGTATGCGGCTTACTTTTTGAAATAACATTAGCCGCTACATAATCTAATTCATCTAAACTATTTACGGTAAATAATTCAATCATGTTTTACTGGTAAGGGTAATAAAGGGAATCAACATTTCCTCAGGTGAAATTCCACCATGCTGAAAGGTATTTCGATAATGATTTACGTAAAAATTAAAATTATTAGGATAAGCAAAAAATTTATCTCCCTTAACAAAAACAAAAGCGGTGCTCACATTTGCTTTAGGCAAAAAAGCATCTGTAGGATTTTTAATTTCGAGTACATCTCGCTTTTCATAATTCAAATTTTTCCCTTGTTTGTAGCGAAGGTTTGTATTCGTATTTCTATCACCAATAATTTTTGAAGGCTCTTTCACACGAATGGTTCCATGATCGGTAGTGATGATAACTTTACAAGGTTTTTGTGCAATTCGTTTTAATGTTTCAAGTAATGGAGAATGTTCGAACCAACTTAACGTGATGGAACGATAGGCTTTTTCATCATCCGCCAATTCGCGAATTACCTGCATTTCGGTTCGTGCATGCGAAAGCATGTCCACAAAATTGTAAACGATTACATTTAATTTATTCTGAAAAAGATTAGGTATCGAATCAACCAGATTTTTTCCTGCATCAAAATTGGTGATCTTATTATATGAGTGTTTGTATGGTTTTTTAAAACGTTGCAATTGATCAAGAAGAAATGCTTCTTCGTGCATATTCTTTCCGCCTTCATCATCATCGTTAAACCAAAGCTGAGGAAAACGCTTTTCAATTTCAGAGGGAAGTAACCCTGCAAAAATGGAGTTACGTGCGTATTGTGTAGCTGTGGGAAGTATGCTGCAATAGGTATCTTCTTCAACCACTTTAAAATATTCAAGGATAGTTGGCTGAATCGTTTTCCACTGATCTAAGCGCAGGTTGTCAATCAAAATAAAAAACACCGGCTCATCACCCGCATCAGCAAAAGGAAAAACTTTTTTCTTGAACAACTGGTGCGATAACAAAGGAGCTGTATCTGGATTTTTTAGCCATCCCAAATAATTATTCTCTACAAATCTGCTGAACATCTGGTTGGCTTCATTCTTCTGCATGGTGAGAATATCATACATGCCCTGGTCATTGGTTTTTTCCAATTCAATTTCCCAGTAAACCAATTTACGATACACCTCCACCCATTCATCAAAACTCAAACGGTCGCTCATGCTCATACCAATGTTGCGGAACTCCTGCTGGTAACTCTGATTGGTTTTTTCGGAGATCAAGCGTTTGTTATCTAAATTCTTCTTTAACGAAAGTAGAATCTGGTTGGGATTAACAGGCTTGATCAGGTAATCGGCAATCTTACTACCAATGGCTTCCTCCATAATGTATTCTTCTTCGCTCTTGGTAATCATTATCACAGGAATGTTTGAATTCACATTTTTAATTTTCACCAATGTTTCCAAACCACTCAAACCGGGCATGTTTTCATCCAAGAAAATGATATCGTAATTCTGCTTTTTAACCTGCTCAATGGCATCTAATCCATTACTAACGGTTTTTACCTCATAACCTTTGTCTTGCAAAAAAAGAACATGTGGTTTAAGCAAATCAATTTCATCATCTGCCCAAAGAATACTTAATTTCTCCATTTATAAATTTTAGTTTAAAGTTTTGTGAACAATAAAAATGCCCATACAATGAGGGCAAATTTAGTTTAGTTAAAGGGAATTAAGTGCTTTAACGATATTTGCCGGTAAATAGTATCGATAAATTTTAAAATTGAACAAGCACAAAATTTTCAACGACCCTGTTTATGGTTTGATTACCATACCGTATGAAATTATTTTTGATTTAATTGAGCATCCCTACTTTCAACGATTAAGAAGAATTCGCCAATTAGGGCTAACCCATTTGGTTTATCCGGGTGCGCTGCACACACGCTTTCATCATGCATTGGGAGCATTGCATCTGATGTGCCAGGCCATTGAAACTATTCGTGCAAAAGGACATGTAATAACCGAAGAAGAAGCACAGGCTGTGTGCATTGCGATATTGCTGCACGATGTTGGACATGGCCCTTTCTCACATGCTTTGGAACATAGTATTATCAGCGGTATTGGGCACGAGCAGGTTTCGGAATTATTTATGGATGCATTAAACAAAGAAATGGATGGTGCATTGACCTTAGCAATCGAAATTTTTAAAGGGAGTTATCACAAGAAATTTCTGCGACAGTTAGTAAGCAGTCAATTGGACATGGATCGTCTCGACTATCTGAACCGCGACAGTTTTTTTACAGGTGTAGAAGGAAAAATTGAAGCGCACAGAATTATCAAAATGCTTGATGTACATAATGATGAATTAGTGGTTGAAGAAAAAGGTATTTATTCCATCGAAAAATTCATTATTGCCAGAAGGTTGATGTACTGGCAGGTTTATCTGCATAAAACTGTTTTATCTGCCGAGCAGCTTTTGGTAATGATATTGAGACGCGCCAAAGAAAAAGTTGCTGCAGGTGCAGATTTGTTTGCAACTCCGTCCTTAAAACGTTTTTTGACTCACACTTTTAATATACATGATTTTCTTTCTGATTCAACGCTTTTAACAGACTTTGCTTTATTAGACGATTATGATGTGTATACTTCCATAAAGGTGTGGGCTAATAATGAAGATAAAGTATTAAGCAGATTATGCAGTGGTTTGGTTAATCGTGATTTATACAAAATTCGTTTACAAAAGGAAAAATTTGATGCTAATGAAGTAAACGCTTATCGCGGTAAAGCAAAAGAGCTTTTTAGAATTGCAAATGAAGACACCAAATACCTGGCCTTTACAGGTTCCATCAGCAATAATGCCTACGACCCTTCAGAAGAGCAAATAAAAATTCTTTTCCGCGATGGAAAACTGTTCAACCTAACAGACGCAAGCGACCAGTTTGAACTGGCTATACTCAGCCGACTTATAGAAAAGTACTATCTATGTGTTATTCCCGAGTTGCTATAATGCCTGAATTGGTGAATCCATCCTAATCGCTATTTTTGCCATTCGAAATTTTACAATGGAATATAATGCCCAGCAAATAGCAGCTTTACTAGGAGGAATCATTGAAGGCGATTCGATGGCAATTGTGAATAAACTTGCGAAAATCGAAGAGGGTGTTAAGGGATCATTGAGTTTTCTGGCAAATCCTGTTTATACACCTTACATTTATACTACCAATGCTTCGGTTGTAATAGTTAACAAAGATTTTGTTGGCGAGCAACCAATAAAAGCAACATTAATTCGCGTTGAAAATGCGCACCAAAGTTTTGCCAAGTTGCTCGAAGTGTACAATGAAGTACAGCGCAATAAAATTGGTATCGACAGCACTAGCTCTATTGAAAAGTCAGCATCGATAGGACAGGATGTTTATATTGGAGCATTTGCTTACATTGGAAAGAATGCAAGTATAGGCAACAAAGTAAAAATTTATCCAAACTGTTATGTTGGAGATAATTGTATTATTAAAGATGACACAACTCTTTTTCCGGGAGTAAAGGTTTATAGTGATTGTGTGATTGGAGAAGGCTGTCAACTGCACAGTGGAGTTGTTATTGGTGCAGATGGATTTGGGTTTCAACCACAAAGTGGAAATTATAAAAAGGTGCCTCAAATAGGAAATGTGATTATTGAAGATTTTGTAGAGATAGGTGCTAACTCAACTATTGACAGGGCAACACTCGGATCGACCATCATCCGCAAAGGAGTTAAACTCGACAACCTAATTCAAATAGCACACAATGTTGAAATAGGCGAAAACACAGTAGTAGCAGCACAAACCGGAATTGCAGGTTCCACTAAAATTGGAAAAAATTGCATGATTGGTGGCCAAGTTGGAATTGTTGGACACATCACAATTGCAGATGGAGTTAAAATTGCTGCTCAAAGCGGAATTGGTTCAGCTATCACAAAAGAGAATGAAATTGTTCAAGGTTCACCTGCTTTTAATATTAGCGACTACAAGCGAACCTACGTGTTATTCAGAAAACTGCCTGATTTAGAAAAGAAGATAATTGAATTGGAAAAAACTATTGCTGAATTTAAACAAACAGCTAATCCTTGAATTACGGAATATGTCAGTAAAACAAACGACTCTTAAAAATCCTGTAACCGTATCAGGT
>JANNXV010000312.1:0-10647 GCA_031409815.1 Bacteroidota bacterium | reverse complement strand
CGTTCGAATGGAATACAGCACGGATGGTAACCAATGGAACTTATTAGGTTCTGTTGGCGATCCTAATGCGGTAAATTGGTATACTCAAGCAGTCATTAATTCTTCGGGTCTGCCTGCCTGGTCCGATTCATCAGGCGGTTGGAAAAAATCGTCCTATAACTTATCCGCCTTTAATAATGCCGGCTATTTGCAATTCCGATTTGTATTTACTTCCGATGCGGCAGTGGTGAGAGATGGCCATACCATTGATGATTTTGCAATATCAAAACCTTATCCGATTGATGGAGGAGCGTCAAGTATTTTATCGCCCGTTAATCTATCACCGGCAAGCACGGCTGTTACAATGGTTATTAATAATTATGGTAATCAAACTTTAAACAGTCTAAGTATCGGAGTTAGTGTTAATGGCAATGCACCGCAAACCCAACTTTGGACGGGCGCATTAGGTCCTAATCAATCCTTTGTTTTTACAACCTCATTTAATATTACTTTGGCAGGAGGCAATAGTACCATTTGTGCCTGGGCAGTGCCTATTGGCGATGGCAATGCAACCAATGATACCACTTGCACATCCGTTTTTTTAATTCCTACCCTAAACATTCCTTATGTCAATAATTTCGAAAATAATAGTAACGATTGGTATACCCCTGTTCCATCTAATCCACAAACTCAATGGCAATTGGGTACACCTGCTTTTGGGGTTACCAACAGTGCCCATTCGGGCGATACCTGTTGGGATATTAATCTCAACAGTGCTTATACCGATAATGCTTACACTTACCTTCAATCACCCTATTTTAACATTGCCGGTATAAACGATTTGCACTTGTCATTTTGGCAAAACCGATCAATGGATGTTAATGATGGCTTTTGGATAGAGGTGGATTATGATAACTCGGGCTTTTGGTCAACGCTTGGCACCCTTAACGATCCCAATGGTTTAAACTGGCACAATTCGTTTAACAATGTTTGGAGCGGCAGCAGTGTAGGCTGGACGCAATCACAATACTGGATGCGCTCGATTGGGTCATATTCATTGGTTTCGTTTCGTATTGTGTTTGCCTCAGGCGTTCCATTTTCATCTTTCGCAGGTGTTTCCATTGACGATATTTCACTCACAGCAATACCGGCTCAGGATGCCGGTGTAAGTAATCTTAATATTCCTTTAGTGGTCTCAGCAGGAAGTCTAGCACCCTTAATTGTAACCATAAACAATTTTGGAACACAAAACATATCCAACATTCCGGTTACCATAAAGCTTAACGGAAATATAGTAGCAACCACCACTTATAACAGCACCATTTTGCATGGCGATACTGGATTAGTATCGGTATTTAACATAACCCCTCCGTTAGGTGTTTCCACTTTATGTGCCTATACCTCTTTATTAAATGATGGCGATGCCTATGATGATACTGCTTGTGTTAACATTACAGGTGTGCCTGTAGTGGTAGCGCCATTTACCGACAATTTCGATAATGGTAATTTGGGCTGGACAAGTGTTACCGAAGGCGATCCTGGCACACACTGGGAATGGGGATCACCGGCTTATGGTTTAACCAGTTCAACACATTCGCCACCCACTTGCTGGGATATTAATTTAACTACTGCATATACTGATAATGCGGTTAGCATTTTATATTCTCCCTTTTTTGATTACAGCATAAACGCAGTTAACCCCTATCTTTCTTTTTGGCAGAATTATAATGTGGAAAACAACTATGAGGGCATGCGGGTGGAGTATGCTTTAAATAGTGGATTGTGGAATGTATTAGGAACCTTTAATGATATTAACGGAACCAACTGGTACAATAATGCCGCCTTAAATTCTTCAGGTTTGCCTGCCTGGACCGGATCGTCCTTTGGCTGGGTTCAGGCTAAATATAAATTGGATGCACTATTGCCTTCTAACCTCATACAATTCCGGTTTATTTTTACATCAGATGTATCAGTCAACAGCTACGATGGTTTTTCCGTTGATGATTTTACGCTCAGTGGCGATCTTTCAGATGATATTGGAGTAGCACGTGTGGTAACACCGGGTGCCAATGCCGGTGCTCCACTTTTTACTCCCGTTGTTTTGCGTGTTAAAAACTTTGGTTATAATGCTCAAAACTCGTTTGATGTTTCTTACTCAGCAAATGGAGGTCCATTAGTTACCACAAGTTATAGCAACACCCTGCCTCCGGGCGATTCAGTAGATATTGCATTAACGGGTTTTACCACCATACCCGGTTTAAATACTATCGTTACATACACCACGCTTAATAGCGATCTGGCACATTTTAACGATACGTTGCATTATACTTTCAATGCAATATTTACAACCACACCTCCCTATGCCGATGCTTTTGATGCCGGCAATATTGGGTGGACAGTAGATACTTCCATAACAGGAACCAAATGGGAATTAGGCATGCCCAATTTTGGAACTACCAACTCAGTGCACTCCGGCTCTGCCTGTTGGGACGTTAACCTCGATGCACCTTATAATAACTCAGCAACCACACGATTAATATCACCTGTATTTAATTATGTAAACAGTATCTCATCTGTCCTAAAATTCTGGACTAATTATAGTATGGAATATGGTCAGGATGGTATGCGCGTTGAATATTCAACTAACGGCATAAACTTTGGTCCGCTTGGTGGTTTTAATGATCCTAACGGAAATAATTGGTATGATAATGCTACTGTTGTTGCATTTGGAAATAGTCCAGCCTTCAGTGGTACTTCACTCGGGTGGAAACAAGCAACCTATAATACTTCCGCATTTAGTGGAAACAGTTATATACAATATGCTTTTGTTTTCAAGTCTGATATTAATCTTTCGGGCAGTGGTGTATCCGTTGATGATTTTGAGTTAACCAGTGTGGTAGGTTTAAGTGAGTTAAATAGTTCAACACAAATTTTGCTGCAACCCAATCCGGCAAGTCAATTTTTATCTATAACTGTTTTGGATGATGATTTTTACTCGCTTTGCGATAATGGCAATTCAATAGCGTTACAGATTACTGATGTACTTGGTAAAATTGTTTTAACATCTGGTATAGCCTGTAAAAACAATATTTCTAAAACAGAAATAGATGTGAGTCAACTTACCGGTGGAGTTTATTTATTGAATCTAAGAACGTCAAAAGGTTTGGTCGTAAAGAAATTCATCAAACAATAATTCGTCAATAACTTAGAACAATTATAGAAAAAAAGCGGAGCCGAAGGTTTAACCTTCGGCTCCGCTTTATATTGAAGAATATTAAATTAACTATTTATTCTTGTACTTTACTATTGACGCTTTTAATAAATCCATTTAAAATAGGGTTCATAATCCACTTTTCACGATTCAATAAAATAATAATTGCTACCAACAAATAAAATCCGGCCACAATCAGAAAACCCAAACTTAATTGATGAAAATAGTCACCAATCATCCAGGCAACACCAATACTAATAAACAAGAGTACTAACACCGCCAACACCCCAACAATTGTAGCAACCGCTAATATTGATAAAATAGATGCTGTTTTACTTTGGGCAGTAAGTACACCAATGGTATATCTGGTCTCTGCATAATCTTTCAGGTTACTAATTAATTTTTCGATATTGTTTTCAACTTCCATTTGATTGGTGTTTAAATAAATGTAGGGTCCGATTCTTCTGTTGTGCCTGCTTCTTTATTTGACTTTCTCTTGCTGAATTCTTTTTCGGCAGCAGTTTTTAAATCATTTATAGCATCTGCACTTTTGTTTTTTAATTCATCGGCTGTATCCTTTATTTTCTTTCTGGTTTCACTTCCTTTATCGGGTGCAAACAATAAACCTAACACAGCGCCTGCTGCAACTCCCAGCAACAAGGCTCCTAAAACTTTTCCGCTATCTGACATAGTAATTAATTATTGATGACGTTTGAGATGCAAATTTATTAAACTTCGTCATTATGCGTGTAATTGTAAATGGTGACTTTTCAAAAAGCAATTAATAATACTATTTTATTTCGGATGAATGCAAAAAAAATCCTGCTTATTTTGGAAGCAGGATATAATATTCAATCGCAATTCAGTGGCTATAAAAAATTCAGTCGTGCCATAAATGCATCCTTGTATGATTTTCCAATAGGAATGGTTTTGTCACCAATCAATACAGTGTTCTCATCCAGCACTCCAATTTTATCAAGCGGAATAATATAAGACCGATGAACACGTAAAAACTTATTGTTAGGTAATTTCATTTCAATATCCTTCATGGTAGAATGAATTACAAACTGATCGGTGTTGGTTTGTATAATCACATAATTATCCATTGCCTGAATCCAAACGATATTATCCAAATATACTTTTACCAGCATAGATCCCTTTTTAACAAAGAAGGAATTTTGAATTACTTCATCTTCCAACAAAGCGGTATCCATCATGGTTGGTTGAGCTATCTGTTCATTGTCTTTGTTTTGGGTAATAATAATAAATGCGTTTCCAATTAGCACATCCTTTTCATCGCGGATAGGAGAGGAGGTTAGCCTGGCAGCAACACTCCCATTATCTCTTTTGGTAATTACTTTACATTCGGCATACTCAACTGATTCGTTATTTTGCATGTTGGTAATTATCTCTTCTCTTCTCACAGTTGAGTTATCAGTTCGGTCAATATTTATTAACTGAAATAAATCAACACCATTGGCCGAAGTGTTTCCATATCCTAAAAACAGTTCTGCACGTTGATTAAGATAAGTAACTCTGCAATCGGTATCGGTTATGATTATTACTTCACCTACTTTGCCCAATGCGTTAGCCAGTCTTTGTTGACTCTCGCGCACTTCTTTGTCTTTTGCGTATTTAAAAAGAGCCATTTCAACAGTTGTTTTAATATCTGTTTCGTTAAAAGGCTTTACGATATAGCCATAAGGCTCAGTAACCTTTGCACGATCGAGGGTAACCTGATCAACAAAAGAGGTAAGGAAAATTACCGGTATGTTGTATTTAATTTTAACATGTTCTGCAATGTGAATTCCATCTTCGTCACCTTTTAATTTAATGTCGAGAAAAACTAAATCGGGTCTTAGTTCTTCCAGTTTTTCATAAGCCATAGCAGCCGATGATGCAGTAGAAGGTACATCGTAACCCAATCTTATGAGTGTGCTCTGTATGTCTTTTGCAACAATACTTTCGTCTTCAACAACTAAAATTCTTACTTTTTTCATTTTTTAAAATGTTTAAATAGTTCTTTTAAAATCAATGGTGAATTTTACTCCGTTATTATTTTCAATTTTTAATTTTCCGTCAATCTGATCGCTTAAGGCATGAATTAATTGAATACCCAATGAATCGGAAGTAGCTAAATCAAACCCTGGTGCTAATCCCATTCCATTATCTGATATTGTTAATCGATAGGTAAATTCATCTACAAGTATAAAATTAATTTCAATTACTCCTTCTCTTCCATCCTTAAACGCATGTTTCAATGAATTAGATACAACTTCGTTAATAATTAATCCACAAGGTACACCGGTATCAATATCGAGCGCAATTTTTTCGCAATTAATTTTTAAGCCAATTCGACCGGGAGGCAGCTTAAATGATTGGAAAAGATTTTCTGCAAGCCGTTTTATGTAGTCGTCAAAATCGATCTTTGACAAGCCTTCATTTTGATAAAATCGCTCGTGCAGCAGTGCCATACTTCTGATTCTGTCCTGACCTTCCTTTAAAGCCTTGTAGGCAGTATCGTCTTCTACATAGTTGGTTTGTAGGTTAAACAGACTGATAATGATTTGTAAATTGTTTTTTACCCGATGATGTATTTCGCGCAACAAAAGTCCTTTTTCTTCCAATGAGGCGCGAATTTGTTCCTCCATTTTCTTACGCAAGGTAATATCAGTATCAATTACAACAATCTTTTGCAGCTTGGCCTGGTCGGTTAAAATTGGGGTAAGGGTAGATGATGCCCACAGTTTTCTGCCATCTTTATGCTCAATTTCCGATTCGTAAATAAACGATCGTTTTTCTTTAATGCATTCGTCAAGATTTTCTACTACCAGTGTGTTGGTAGTTAATTGGCTGAGTTGTGTTCCTTTAAGTTGTTTCACTTCATTCAAGTTATAGCCAGTTAACTTTGTATAGCCTGAGTTTACCCATTCAAGATTTAAATCTTCGTCAAATATCATCACAGCATTATCAGTTTCGCTGGCAACCAATGATAGTTTAGCAAGTTCTAAATTTTTTTCACTTAGTTCGCGGGTACGCATATCCACTTTTCTTCTTAATACATCCTGGCTTCGTCTCAGTGTTCGTGTGCGTGCTTTGTAAATAATCAGGGTGGCGCCAACTGTAAACACCAAATACAAGAAATAGAAAAAAGGTGTTTTCCAAATTGGAGGTTTAATGCTAAAGGAATAGGTAACCGGAACCGACCAATCTTTTAAATTGGCTGATGCCTGAACTTTAAAAGTGAATTCTCCCGGAGGGATGTTGGAATAATTAGCAATATTAATTTTGGTGGCAGGCGACCATTCTTCTTCAAATCCTTCGAGCATGTATCGGTACTGCACCTCATCAGGTGCGGTATGAAATATACCGGAGTAAATAAAACTCAAATGGTTTTTGTTATACGGTAATACTAAATCCTTTGGTAAACCGGTTTGATAACTGGTTGGTATTTGCTTTTTGCGCCAATTTACATTTGACAAAAACAATTGAATATTGTTTAGGGTAACAACCGGAACAGTGCCCTCTAAATGCCCTGCATCGGGATTAAAACGTATGGCTCCATTTACGGTTCCAAACCAACAAAAGCCTGCAGTGTCCTGACAAGCTGCATTACTTTCCACTCCTAAATATCCATTGCTTTTATCGTAATGATAAATATGAATTTTATTTTCATTTAAATAAGTTGGCCAATCCACACAATCAATACCTTGAGGGGTGCCTAGCCATAATTTATTTTGTTTGTCGAGGAAGTTAAATAATACACGTTCATTATTTAAACCGTTCTCTTTTGTAATTCTGAGCACTTTCGGTGTGCCATTTGTTCTTTTGTATTGAACAATTCCAAAATCGTAGGTGCTGATTAGAATACTGCCTTCTCCATCACTAATTATGGAAGTTACAGGAGCATTGGGCAAATTATAATGACTGGTTAAGGAGATTGCTTTGTTGCCATTTAAAAAATAAATTTCTTTAATAGTGCCAATCCAAATAACATCTTTTTCATCTTGAAACAATACGCGAACTTGTTTATCCTTAAGTCCATAATCTACATTAATTAATGTAGCGTTTTTGCTATCGTATATATAAACACCTTTATCAGTACCAAAATATAATTGATGTGTGTTTCGTTCTTCCAGAATGGAGTAAATAATTAGATTAGCTAATTCGGGAAATGGACTTTCCATTAGATTATCGGATGGCTTTAACCTTGAAGGGCCATTGGTGGTGCCAAACCAATAATTACCATTATGATCTTGTGCAATCGACCAAATGGTGTTGCTTATTAAACCTTCGTTGGTAGTGTAGTTTTTAAATAGTTTGCCATCAAACATATTTACACCTCCGGTTAATGTTCCAAACCAAATGTTGTTTAGTGCATCGGCATAAACCGATAAAATGGTATTGTTGTTGAGCCCGTCATCAATGGTATAGCTTACAAAGCGGTCGCCATTGTATTTATAAAGCCCATTCCAGCTTCCGATCCAATAATTTCCCTCACGGTCTTCGATCATCGATTTGATGATATTGTTATTTACACCTTCATGTATTACTGACATCACAATGCTGTCGCCTTTGAGTTTGCCAAAGCCTCCACCATAGGTACAAAACCAAACCTGACCATAGCTATCGCAAAGTATATCTTCTACATGTTCATTAGAAAGCCCATTTTCTAAGGTGTAGTTTTTGAATTTTTTACCATCGAAAGCTGAAACACCCTGATAGGTTCCAATCCAAATAAGACCATCTTTATCTTCGGTAAATGAGTAGGCAACATCACTCGATAATCCATTAGCAGTATTATAGGTTTTAAATCTTTTTCCGTCATAAACGGCAATGCCACCACCAACAGTTGCTATCCATAGAGCTCCATTCTTATCCAGATGCAATGCCGAAACATTATTACCCGGTAATCCTTTTGAGGTAGTGTAGTTGTCGAAATATTTGCCATCAAAGCGGCATAAACCTTCTGAAGTTCCGATCCAGATATTACCACTCTTATCTTCACAAATAGCATTTACTATATTGCTTAACAGGCCTTGTTCGGTGGTAAAGAATTTGAATGCGGTTCCATTGTATTTGCAAAAGCCTTTTCGAATAGTACCAATCCACATATTGCCTTTGCTATCCTGAAAAATTGTTTTTACAGGGTTGTTGGATAGTAAGTTGCTTTGATCAAACGGTATGATTGCTTTACCATCGAAACGACAAGCACCACTCATTGTTCCTATCCATAACATGCCTGTTTTATCCTGTAAAATTTTATTGATTTGGTTATTAGGCAAGCCATTTGCAATGCTAAATGATGTAAAATTATAGCGCTGCCCGTTAACAGTTAAAACTGAGAACAACAAACAAGATAAAATGGTGATGGATTTTATTAACGCCTTAAGCATCTTCTTCTTTTACGAGTTTTCTACAATAAAGTTAGCATTCGGTTTTAACAAACAGAATGTTTGAGTAAAAGAAATAAGTGTTTTCTAAAAATCAAACTCTCGTTATGCGCGCTGTAAAACAGGAAATCGCCATTTAGCCACTGCAAAACTTCCGAACAATACCAAATTGAAAAACAAATCGCCCATTAAGGTGCCTCTGAAAAAGGGAATGCCCATGATAAAACTTTCGGTTAATGCTCCGCTGGTATATCCATAATAACCGGTTGCCCATTGACCAAAGTTGGTAATTACAAAAAACAAAATGGATCCAACCAACGATGCCACCATAATGGTTTGACGCTGCTCGCGACCTCTTAATAAAAAGCCAATACAGGTGATTATTGAAAATGCACCATATACCCATATCATGCCGGGATGAAAACCGGTGCCATTTATTAATTGCAGCAGTGTGTCGCTAATTAACATAGTTACAAGCGGTATAATAAATGCCATGCGTTTATTAGCAATATAGCATCCTCCAAACAAAGCCATTGCACCAATAGGAGCGAAATTGTCGGGATGAGGTAGCAAGCGACTTAATGCAGCTGCTGCCATCATTCCTGTTATTACTTTTAATCGAGTGTTCCAAACTATGTTTTCCATGGCGGCAAAAATAGAAAAAAAGTAGGGAGTGTGGGGTGCCTAATCAGGAACTGAAAAAGCGACTATTTTTTAATCATTCTGGTTCCATATTTGCCAGGCCTTTTCGGCTTGTAATTGCAACATCTCACTTCCACTTTTTATTACAGCACCCTGTTCTTTAGCTTTTGACAAAAACAGTGTTTCATCAGGATTATAAACAAGATCGAAGGCAATTGCGCCATTGGCAATGGCAGTGTAGGGCAGGGGAGGGAACGAATCAATATTTGGATAAGTGCCCAAAGGTGTGGTATTGATTATTAGTTGCTGTTGTTGAAGGAGGTTTTCGGATAACTCGTCAAATAGCATTGTGTTGGGAAAAATAGTTTCGTTAGCCGAAGGTTTATTTCTTACTACTACCAGATAATTTATTTGAAGTTTTGATAAAACAAATGCTACTGCAAGGGCAGCACCACCGGCACCTAGAATTATTGCATTTTGATGAAAGGGTTTTAAAAGTGGTAGCAATGATTGTTCGAAACCAAAAACATCGGTATTAAAACCTTTAAGTATTTTTTTGTCGCCAATGGTTTCTATTTTAATGGTGTTAACGGCTCCTATTTTTTGTGCTTCGGGGCTTATTTCGTTAAGAAAAGGAATAACGGCAGTTTTATAAGGAAGGGTTACGTTTAAACCTGATAAATCAGGATTGTTGCTGATAATATTTTTAAGTTGATGGATGTTGGTTAACTCAAAATTTTTATAAACGCAATTAATTATTTGTTCGCGATTAAACTTATCAGTAAAATATTTTTCGGAAAATGAATGAGCAAGCGGGTATCCAATTAGCCCGAACACACGCATGGTTTAATTTCTTGCTTTGCTACGTAACACTCCAATTAAAATGGGCAATAGCGAAATAGCAATAATTGCCAACACTACCATGGAGAAATTTTCTTTAACAAACTGCAGCTTGCCAAAAAAGTAGCCTGCCCATAAGCAAACATTTATCCAGATAAAACTACCTAACAGGCTAAAGCTGATAAACCTTTTATAGGTCATGCTGCCTACCCCTGCAACAAAAGGTGCAAAGGTTCGCACAATGGGTACAAAACGCGCCATTATAACTGCTTTGCCACCATGTTTTGCATAAAAGGTGCGGGTTTGTTCGAGGTATTCCTTTTTAAGCAGGCGATAATTTTTTTCAAATACTTTAGGGCCTATATAGTTGCCGATAAAATAATTGGTGTTGTCGCCAGCAAACACAGCCACAAAAAGTACTGCAATTAATGAAGTGATGTTTAATGCTTCGCCAGGAGGTGAAGCCAATGCACCGGCTGCAAAAAGCAATGAGTCGCCTGGCAATAATGGAGTTACTACCAAGCCGGTTTCGGCAAATACGATTATGAATAATATGAGGTAAGTCCAGGTGTCGTATTGCGT
>JANNXV010000311.1:0-15911 GCA_031409815.1 Bacteroidota bacterium | reverse complement strand
TTTAAAGTTATACGATTCATTTTTTTAAATACTTTTGAGGTGATTTATAAGGCGCAATGATAATAAAAATAGGTCATTTTGTTCATTAGAATCGCAAACCCTCATTAGAAATTAATCGGATCATCAATGCAAAAGATAGTTACTACCCTGTTACTTGTGTCCCTTGTGGCATTCACATTTTCCTGTAAAAAAACCACACCGGCCGAAGCGAATATCACAGTGGTAGATTCGCTAAACCGACCGGTTGGTGGAGCTTCTGTAGTGCTCAGGCAGGATAGTGTAATTAATCCTAACACAGGCATTAGGGCTGATATCTTTCAGGAAAAAATTACATCCAGTGACGGAAATGCTCATTTTGAATTTGAGTGGGAAGCTGTTTTGAATGTTGAAATCACCAAAGATGTGCTTTCAGCCAAGGATTATATCCGCTTGGAGCAAAGCAAAACAGTTACTAAAACGATTATGATTGATTAATTACAAAAGTATGGTAAGTCCTAGCTTGCTTGTTAGCTCTATTAAGATTGAAAATATTCAATAACAGCCTGCTTTAATAGATAATCCTGCTCACCTAAAGTCATTCGGGGTAGCGATTGCACTTTTTTCCAATGTGGCCAGCCTTCATCATCCACTCCTTCCAGTTCATAATATCCATAAATACTAAGCAGCCGGCAGGTGGCAATATGCATTAAATCCTGTTTTTGATCCTTTGAAAATTTTTTTAAGCCTTGTCCTAGCTCCTGCACACCAATTAGAAATAATATTCCTTGTAAGTCTAAATCAGCGTCAAATTGGACAGATAATCTTGTCTGCACTTGGTCCCATTGCACTTTTAATTCTTCAACATTTTTTATGTGGAGCATGGTGCAAAATTAATTTAACTGTCAACAATCATATTGGATATTTACCTTTTTAAAAATTCCTATTTATAAAACTCCCAATTTTGCACCCATGGCAAAAGGATGGGGCAAATGGTTATGGGGTGGATTAGGCTGGGCGGTTGGCGGCCCGGTAGGTGCAATTATTGGTTTTGCATTAGGTACTATGACCGAAGGAGCCAATACACAGGTTTATACTGCGCAAAACAATTCAGGTAACACACCAGGAGATTTTGGTTCGGCACTTTTAGTGTTGTGTGCTGCGCTGATGAAAGCAGACAATAAACTTCTGAAAAGCGAACTTGATTATGTGAAAAATTTCTTTACCCGACAGTTTGGAGAGGAGAGTACAAAACAACGGATGCTTTTGTTTCGTGAAATTTTGAAACAAGACATTCCGTTGCAACCTGTTTGCCTGCAAATACGTCAAAATATTGATTATTCATCCCGATTAGAGTTAATGCATTTGCTTTTTGGTTTAGCTAATGCTGATGGACATGTGAACGAAGACGAATTAAATATTTTACTTACCATTGGTAACTATCTAAATATTCAAACGGCTGACTTTAACTCGATGCAGGCCATGTTTGTGAAAGACAAAAAAGCGGCCTATCAGATTTTAGAGATTGATTCAGCAGTAAGTGATGATGATATCAAAAAAGCATATCGGAAAATGGCTATGAAATACCATCCTGACAAGGTTCATCATTTAGGCCCCGAATTTCAGAAAGATGCTCAGGATAAATTTCGTAAGATTAATGAGGCCTACGAGACAATTAAAAAAGAAAGAGGAATTGTTTGATGTACGTTATTGATGTGATGATTTGATAATGTGCTGATATGCTGATTCGTTATTTCGTATCCCATCTTGATACTATCTACTTTATACTCGATACTAACTACTTGATACCCGAAACTTAGAAATGAACTATTTAGATGTAATTATTGCAATACCACTTCTTTTTGGTGCCTGGAGAGGCTATAAACAAGGTTTGATTTTTGAAATGGCAATGATTATCGGCTTAATACTTGGCTTTTATATTGGCTTTAAATTTCTCCACTATTTCGAAAAATTTGTTTCGAAATACATCAGCAGTAGTGGCGACTTTTTACCTTATCTAACCTTTTTCATCGTGCTTGCTTTGGTAATTGCGCTTATGATTTTGCTTGCTAAAATGCTGGAAGCCATTCTAAAAATAACTGCGCTCAATTTGTTTAATCAAATAGCAGGTGCGGTTTTTGGGATTATAAAATTTGCGCTTGTGCTGAGTTTTTTGCTAGCACTTTTTAAGCCAGTTGATTTAAGAATGAGCCTCATTCCTAATAAAATTAAAACCGAATCAGTGCTCTACAATCCGGTTTTAAACATTGCTCATTATCTATTTCCTGCTATACAAGATGTAAAAAAGGAATTTGAACATCGAGTAGGAAATAGTTAATTGGCTAATTAAGGTATTATGTTAAAAAGATATTTACAGCCAACTAATAAAATCACCTTGCCAGTTCTGCTAATTCTCCATCACCATCTTAACGCCTGGCAATTCTTTACCTTCCATATACTCGAGTAAAGCACCTCCTCCGGTCGAAACATAGCTTACTTTATCAGCTAAACCAAATTGATTTATTGCAGCAGCAGAATCGCCACCACCAATTAGTGAAAATGCCCCATTTGCTGTTGCCTTAACAATTGCATTTGCAATTTCGTGTGTTCCATTTTCAAATTTGGGCATCTCAAAAACACCCATTGGGCCATTCCATAGAATAGTTTTTGATTTTGATATCACCTCAGAAAAAGTTTTAATGGCACCCGTACCAATATCTAATCCCATCCAACCCTCAGGAATATTCATATTATCACTCATAGAAGTATTTGCATCTTTATCAAATTTATCACCTAACACTGAATCAACAGGCAAAAATAAATTAACTCCTTTTTCTTTTGCCATATCGATAATTTTTAATGCCAGATCCAACTTATCATCTTCCACTAAAGAGTTTCCAATTGTTCCACCTTTGGCCTTAAAGAAAGTGTAAGCCATTGCACCGCCAATTATAAGGTGATCTACCTTATCCATTAATCGTTCAATGATTAACATTTTATCACTCACCTTGGCTCCACCCATTATTGCAGTGTAAGGCTTTTGCGCGTTATTTAATACACGATCGGCATTTTCCAATTCGCCAGCCATTACATAACCAAACATACTATTGCCTTTAAAAAATTTTGCAATTACTGCTGTGGATGCATGCGCACGGTGCGCTGTACCAAATGCATCATTTACATATACATTACCCAATGCCGCTAGCTTTTCTGCAAAAGCATCGTCACCCTTTTCCTCTTCTTTATAAAAGCGCAAGTTCTCTAACAACAGTACTTCGCCTGGTTTCAAATTTTGGCTAAGCTCAAACGCAGTGTTTCCAACACAGTCATCGGCAAACAGAACATTTACATTCAGCAATTCAGCTGTTCGTTTTACTGCATGCTTCAGCGTAAATTTTTCCCGATCAAGGCTGCCATCTTCTTTTAACTTTTTTAATGGTCGTCCCAAATGACTCATCAGGATAGCGCTTCCGCCATCTGCCAATATTTTTTTTATGGTAGGAATAGCTGCACGTATCCTGTTATCGTCTGTAATATTAAACTGTTTGTCAAGCGGCACATTAAAGTCGACACGCACAAGCGCCTTTTTTCCTAAGAAGTTAAATTGGTCTATGGTTTTTATTTTCATCTTGATATTCTTTTACAAAAACAAAAATAATATCCTTGTGAACATGAATTTTTATTGGGCCAATTTTGTTGAGAATTTGTGGTTGATTGGTTCCAGTCTGAACGAATTGTTAAAAGATTTTGCTCACGCAAAATTCAATTTACTAAAAACCGTATTCTTTGAAATTTTTAGTTAATTCTTCGTCTTTAATAATTGAATTAATTTGAAGCGAATTATATTCAAAGTTCTCGTACAGCCCTTTGTGATCGTATACTCTTATTAATACCGGCAAAAAAAACTGTTGATCCACATACAAAACCGTCATTTTTGAATACGCATTCGGAACTTTAATCAAATCATTTTCGCTAACATCTGTGTAAGAGCTATACTTCGGATTGTTTTCAAGAATCATAAACTCGCTCACATTTAAATTACGGGCAATGCTAATCATTGTTTCATTTTTAGTAACTCTATAATCAACAAAACCAAAATCGGCATTTAACGTGGTAATTTTATAACAAAGACGGTCATTTACCTTTTCTTCTCCGTTGTAAATAAAACTTCTGCTACTACTTTCATCCCTAACATTTGCCTTGATGATATTGATTAAATAATCGAATCCAACATGCCTAACCGAATGATGTTGGCCCTTTCTCAAAAAAGAATTATCAGGATCAAGGTTTAGATTGATGAATGGAAAACCATAAGGGTGAACCAAAGCATTATCGTTATCAGTATCTTCTGGCCACAATATTTCAGCATCCTTACAATTTAAATATAATTTTTTAGGAGACGTTTTTAATTTTATCATTGAAACAGTACTGGTTAGGTGCCCTCCTACACGTTCTTTACAAACAAAAGTGTATCTCAGGGTTTTGATATTATCAGTTGCAACAAAAATTTTTTGAATTACCTCCATTGCTGTTGGATTACGATCTGCTTTTTTATCGATTTCTTCCTGCTTTACCTTGTCGGTTAACAAGTTCAGGCAGTAAGGCAAAAAGAGTAAATACAAAATCCCTTTTATCATTTCAGTATATCATACAAGTTTAACGAACTATTTTAGAAATAGTTGGACAATAACGTAAATATTATTTAACTTTTGTTGAACCCTGAATTTTAAACCAAATCCATTAAAAGTTAACTAAATAAGTGTATTAAAGCCGTAAACTTTATTCTTCATTAAGCTATTTTTGTCCTTATGCTATTTAGTGAAGTTATTGGCCAAAACGAGGTGAAAGAAAAGCTGATTCAATCCTATCGGGGCGGCCGTTTAAGTCATGCGCAATTATTTTTTGGAACCGAAGGATCTGGAGTGCTTCCGCTGGCTTTGGCTTTTGCTCAATATATCACGTGTGAACAACCGGGAGAAACGGATAGCTGTGGGGTTTGTTCATCTTGCATTAAGAACACCAAAATGGTGCATCCTGATGTACATTATTCTTTCCCTGTGGCCACTGTTCGCAAAATACAAAAACCCAAAAGCATGGATTTTCTTTCCGATTTCAGGGAATCAGTATTGGCCAATCCTTATCTTAATTTGGATGACTGGTATTTAGCTTTAGATACGGAAAACAAACAAGGTTTTATGTCAGTTGACGAGAGTGCTGATATCAACCGCAAGTTAAATCTAAAAAGTTTTGAATCGGAATACCGGATTTTACTAATGTGGCAGCCTGAGAAAATGAACACTACTGCTGCCAATAAACTACTAAAAATTATTGAAGAGCCCCCTGATAAAACCATATTTCTATTGGTCACCGAAAACAAGGATCAATTACTTGCAACAACTTTATCGCGATTGCAACTGATCAAAGTAAAACGAATATCAGACAGTTCCATTCAAGAACAGCTGGAAAAGCGATATAATTTATCCAACGAACAGGCAAAAACAGTATCACTTATGAGTGAAGGTAATTTTCACACTGCTCAAGCACTTGCTCAACAAGAGCAGGATGTTGAACGATTTGAAGTTTCGTTTTTACAATGGATGAGATTGTGTTTTTCACCCTACAAGAACACGGCTAAATTGCTTGCTTGGGTGGATGAGAAAAGTAAAACCGGACGCGAACAACAAAAAAGATTTCTTCAATCATGCATTCAAACAGTGAGGGAATGCATGATTATCCAAATAAATGAGCCTCAACTAATAAGGATTGATGCTGAACAAATTGATTCGCTCAAAGCCTTCATTCGTTTTATTACGCCTCAAAATGTGGAAGGTATCATTGAACAACTCAACCAATCCTGCTACCATATCGAGCGACAAGCTAATCCCAAAATTTTATTCTTAGATTTGTCGTTGCAGATTAATCTATTATTAAATCAGCAACAAACTACAGCTGTTTGAAGTTTAAGGCATACTTAAATACAGACAATAAACTTAAAACTTAGCACATATTTATGGGATGCGGAACATGTTCAACTACTACAGATAGTGGCACACCGGCCGGCTGCAAAAGCAATGGCACCTGTGGCACTAGTGGTTGTAACCAACTCAATGTATATAATTGGCTTTCGGATATGATACTTCCTGAAGGACAAAAACCTTTTGATATTTTAGAAGTACGATTTAAAGGAAGTCGTAAAGAATTTTATAGAAACGTAAATGATATTCCACTTAAGGTGGGCGATATGGTTGCTGTTGAAGGAAGCCCTGGTCACGATATTGGAGAAGTGAGCATGGTAGGAGAACTGGTTCGTTTTCAGATGAGAAAGAAAAATATCAGCGAAGGTTCCACCGAAGTAAAAATGCTTTATCGAATTGCCAAAGGTTTGGATATCGATAAATACAATGAAGTAAGAGCCAAGGAGTTTGTTACCATGCATCGCTCACGCACCATTGCGTTACATCTTAATTTAAAAATGAAACTGAGTGATGTTGAATTTCAAGGTGATGGCAAAAAAGCAACATTCTTTTATACCGCTGACGATCGTGTTGATTTCAGAGAACTGATAAAAAGACTGGCTGACGAATTTAAAATCAGAGTAGAGATGCGACAAATAGGAATGCGCCAGGAAGCAAGTCGATTAGGCGGCATTGGATCTTGCGGTCGCGAACTTTGTTGTTCTACCTGGCTCACCGATTTCAAAATTGTTTCAACCAGCGCAGCGCGTTATCAGAATTTGTCGTTAAATCCATTAAAGCTTGCCGGACAATGCGGCAAACTAAAATGTTGTCTTAACTATGAGTTAGATAGTTATGTTGATGCCATCAGAGATATTCCTGATTCATCGGTAAAACTGCTAACCGAAAAAGGAATTGGGCTACACCGTAAGACAGATATTTTTAAACGTCTGATGTGGTTTGCATTTCAAGAAGAAAATGCAGAAGGTAAAGCTGCCTGGGGCAATGCAGATCATTGGATTCCATTAAGTGTGGATCGTGTTAAAGAAATAATAGCACTGAACAAACAAAATATTAAGGCGGGTGATGTTGGGCATGTGGTGTTGAAACATAAAGAAAAACCACAATTCGATTTTAAAGATGTGGTTGGTCAGGATTCATTAACACGAATGGATGCACTGAAGAAGAAAAAGAAAAAGAAAAAGAAAAAACCGGGTAATGCCACTCCAACTGTTGGACAAAATCCTCAACAAAGTACCAATGCTCCTCAAAAACCAAAAGAGTAGTTCTGTTTTATTGTACTTATTATCATTTCTTTCAGCAACTATTATCAGTTGCGATGCAAATCGTGTGTTTGATGAAAATAAGCAAATCGAAAAAGCTATTTGGAGTCAGGAAGAACCCTTGGTTTTCTTAGTAAGTATTACCGATACTGTTAGCGCACACAATGTTTATCTTAATGTTCGTAATGCAGGCATGTATCCATTCAGCAATTTATTTCTTTTTATCAATACCCGCTTTCCGCAAGGTCAGATTGATCGCGACACTGCTGAGGTAACCCTTGCAACTCCAGACGGAAAATGGTTGGGAGATGGGCTTGGGGATATTTATGACAATCGGATTTTGTTTCATCGCAATGTGCGTTTTCCACAAGCTGGTGAATATAGGTTTGAAATTTTTCAGGCCATGCGCGTAAATCCTTTACCAGGGATTATGGATGCCGGGATCAGAATTGAGAAAGCTGGAGAATAGTTTAAAGTTCGAGGTTCAAAGTTCAAAATTAATAACGATGAAAAAAACAAATCTTCTCTTATTCCTTCTTCCAAAGTTTGTTGCTGCACAAAAATAAAAAGCGACTATATATCACCCTGATGCCGATGCAAAAACAGAAGTTAACCTAGCTGTAAAAAAAGCGTCAGCCGAAAACAAACATGTATTATTGATGCTGGGTGGCAACTGGTGCCGCTGGTGCATTATGTTTGATAAGTTTCAACATGCAAATGCTTCGGTTGATTCTGCACTTCAAGCCAATTATATTTTTCAGCATGTTAATTACAGTAAAGAAAACAAGAATCTCGATTTATTAGCCCAACTTGAATTTCCACAGCGTTTTGGATATCCTGTTTTTATAGTGCTAAATCAAAAAGGGGAACGCATACACACGCAAAACTCTGCCTACCTTGAAGAGGGCGAGGGTTACAGTGCTAAAAAAGTAATCGAGTTTTTAGACCAATGGAGTGCGAAGGCTTTGGATCCTGTTAGCTATAACAAATAAAAAAGGCGCAACACATTAATATGTGTTGCGCCTTTTTTATTTGTTAATTTCAGACTTTACTTTCCTGAACCCTTCCAGGTTTTAACCTTATCTCCAAGTTTAGCAGTAATTTTAGCTAAACCCGCTGCATAATAATTCTTTAAACCTATGCCGCCCACTTTACCTTCCATTTTCTCGATGTTAACAATTTGCATATTGCTTAAATCAAAAAATACCACCCAGGCAACTACTTTTTCTTCGGGTTTATCAAATCGTTCAATCACAAAGGAACATCCCATTCCATCTTTTGTTTCAGGTTTGTATTGTTCTATGGCTTTTCTGGCTTGCTCTTCAGTAATGGAATATTCCACATCAATAATTCTGCCTTTCATGTCGATGGCTTTATTCAGATCCATCAACATATCAGTATTTGAAACATAAATAGCAGGTTCAAGTTTTAATGGTATTTGCAACGAATATTTCTTTGGCTCCATAAAAATTAATTTATTCCATTCGGCCATAAAATAATCTCTAACACCTTTTGCATCTGTAAAGCCGGCACTACCGATAAATCTTGCCTGAGTAAAATCGTATCCGAAAAATATAAGTTTTACCTTTCCTTCTGTCAAACTCTTCATGCTTACTTGTGCTGAAGAATTTACAGTTGAAAATACAAGACAAATAAATACCAAGAGTTTTAATCTATTTATTATTATCATACCATTAACTTTAAAATATTATTTCGAAGTTAGTAAATGGCTATTTCAAATTCTTAGTAAAATACTTGCCTAAAATCTTCCCACTTAAAGCGAATGATTCAGCTATACGAGATCCGGCATCAAAATCATAACCTCCAAACTGCGATCCGGTTACTTTTTCAAGCATTAATTCGCAAGTAGGTTTTCCTGGATTTGCATTTTCGGTTATTGTGTATTCGAAATCTGCATAAGCTGGTTTTTTCATTACTCCAACATTAAAGCCGGGTTCAATAAAAGCAACTTTAATAACCATGGTATATTTTGCATCTTCAGCATTTTCTGAACCAATCATTTTTCCATCTAATTCCTTATTAAATAGTTCAGTGAATTTTGGTTGAAACCTTGACATTCGTGCACCTTCCCATCCCTTTTTCCATTCATCTCCTTTGCCCGGCTCCTTGGCATTGTACTCATTTACCTTTTTAGAAACATAATCGGCCTCTGACATATCCCCTACCCTAAAACTTGAATAATCAAATTTCAAAAGGATTTTTTTTTCGGATTTTAAAGGCGTCAAACTGCCCGATTTAACTTTAACTCCACCGGCAAAAAGGCTGGTGGAAAATAACATAAGCAACGCAATAGCTGCTATTAATTTGTTTGATTGTTTAGTTTTCATTTTAATTGGTTTTTTGTTTAAGTTGTCAAATATATATTATTCTTTCAGGTTTACGTTTGTCTTCTTTCAGGATTTTTTTGATGAGATTATCTCTGGTCAAAAACTTTAAGGCAGGAGTTACTCTCAACTTGGACCTAAAGATTGAGTTTAAAGTATGTTCAAATGCTTCAGAATAAATTTCGGAAGGAAGCAGGATGGATATCAAATCGTTTTCGAATTCATCACATGAAATTTCAATTTGAAATAAATCAATTTCGTGCACCATATTGAGTACATCAAAAATGGCTGCAGGGAAAATGGTGGTTCCTTTGTATTTTATCATTTGTTGTTTGCGCGCAACAATTGGTCCCAGCCTGGTAGTATTTCTGCCGCATTTGCATGGAGCATAATATACGTTACACAAATCTCCTGTTTGGTACCTTATTAAAGGCATTCCTTCAATACCCAAAGTGGTAATTACCACTTCTCCCACTTCGCCTTCAGTAACCACTTTCCCTTTTTCATCCACCACTTCCAGTATTAAAAGTTCAGCGTGTAGATGGCCACCGATTCCATGTTCACATTCAGTAAATGCTGCACCCATTTCTGTGGAAGCATAAGTGGAATAAAGTTTCACATTCCATTGAGAGGTGATGCGTTTACCTAATTCGTTCAAAGTAAAATCAGCATTACGCACAGGCTCACCTATACACACAATTGATTTAACGGATGAGTTTTTAAAGTCAATATTATTTTCGTGTGCATACTTTAGCAACAACGGAATAAAAGAAGGAATAGCAATCAACACAGTAGGATGAAATCGTTGAATGGAATCCCACTGAAGGTAAGGTGCTCCCGGACCTACACGAATAATACCAGCATTAATCAAAGTCACACCCAGATAATAGGCAAGCCCGGCCATAAAACGTTTATCAATGGTTGTCATCAATTGAAAAATATCATTCTTGCCTGCATTTGCACATTGCAGCGAAATACATTCGTTATACGCTAACCGCTCAACATCTTTTTTGGTCAGATAAAATGCAACCGGATCGCTTAATGTACCTGATGTAGTTACAAAATCTGCAATCTTATTTTTGGGAACACATAAAAAATCATCATTCTGTCTTGCCAGATCATCTTTAGTAGTGAAAGGCAGTTTTGCTAAAACTGAATATGGATTCTGGTTAATGTCGATTCTTTTCTTTTTAAAGATCGCTTGGTAATATTTGGAATTTTTATCCACATATTTAAAAAGTTGCGCCAGTTTTTTTTCCTGAAACGCATAGATTTTTTTATCGGTAGCAAATTCAATTGCTGGTAATTGATTTAATTTTTCAGTTCTTTTCTGCACGATTCAATACGTTCTTTAAGTTTATCAATCTCGTTAACCGATGCAACATCATGGGCGAGTGACTGCTCATAATATTGTATCGCCTGTAAATATTCTTTTCTTTTCTTAAAATATTCGCCCAACTCCCAATAAGTGATATAACTTAATGGGTTATCACTGATAAAAGTGTTGATTTCGCTTTCGCTTAATGTCAAAGGAACATTCTCCATCACATACCTGAATATTTTTTGTTTAGTGATTTTATACGCTTCAAATTTTCTGTAATCATCAGTGTATAAAAACGGATCAGCATCCACAGACAGTGAATCAATTTTATTGTCTTCCTCACCACTCATTGCTTTCTTCAAATCATAACAAATAAATTTTCCGATTTGGTAAGGATAGGTAGAAACCCACATCTGTACTTGCTGTGGTTTAAAAATTACAGCATGATGTGCAAGCAACTGATTGAGTGCTTTTGGATTTCCATAACCAATATTTTTTCCGCCTTGCCCTTCTTTGTTCCGCAAAATTCCGATTGCTTCTTTATAATCCAATGGCAATTGTGGTGTTAATAATTCCTTTACACGATTGTACCTGAATTTAGAGTCGGTGTTATTTATGTTTTCCAGATTGACCGAATCTTTCATAAACAAAACTCCTTGGTAGTGATTGGAACAAATCAGGTAATTTTCCGGTGATTGGTACACATCAAATTTCTTTGGAGATTTTTCAATCAACTCTGCACGGTCATCTTCTGCAGAACCAATCAATAAAGTTTCTGAAACAAAGGTTTCTCTTTTCTTCGCGATGGCAATTGCTTCGTCAATATTTTTTGCATACTGAAGTATTTCGCGGGCAAGAATCGATATAGGTGTTTTTGAACCAAAGGGCACATCTGATTTTGAAGCATTGATAGTAACTGTCAAACCTTTTTCATTCATCCCTGAAACCACACCCGTAAAACCAGCCCAGCAATAAGAGGCATATTTATATCCTTTGGTTGGATTTACAAAAATCAGGAGTTTATCTTCTGCAAAACCATCGCCAAGATAGAAATCAAAATTGCGTGCAATAAGCAATGTACTGTCTTGCGAATCTTCTTTATTCACTGCAAAGGAAGTGCAGCCCACCATACTGTAATCATTCAACGCATGACCGATATCGTGAGCTGCGTGATAATTTAAAATCCGGTAGTATTTGGGCCCCACATAATCATACTTGTCAGAAAATGATTTTGACACACCATAAATCTCGCGCAGGTTTTCTTCAGGTATATACTTGTAAATATCTTTATTGAACCAGGCGATCATCATCTTTAGAAAAAAGCGATAACCCGAATTAGGAACCAGTTCATTGATCCGGTTAACGAAAAAATTCTCCTGTTTTTCAATCAACTCTTTTGCAAGCACACCATAAATTAATCCTCTTTCATAGTCATCGCCTTCAATATACATTTCATAAATACCGTATTTATTTTTTTTGAGATGGCAATTATTTACTGTGTATCCACCGCCAGCAGTTTGCTTTCTTACATAAGAGGTCGTAGATAAATTTTTACTGACATCCGGTTCAGGAATCTGAATCATAATGGCAAAAATGATCCCCAGCACTAAAAAAACAGCAGCTAATATTAAGAATACTCTTAATAACCTTTGCCACACACTTATTTTATTCTGTTTGCTCATTCCACTCAAAACGGGTGCAAATATCAGCACAAAACAAGAAATGTAATGTTTCCTCTCTTTCAACCTTAAAGTTCCTAAATGAAACCACACACTTAATAATTAAGAAACACCTTTATCGCGATGTGTGGTTCCCCCTTTAGGGGTCAGGGGTGAGCGCAGAAACAAATAAACCCAATAACTTATTTTACAATCAATCATTCGGATTAATTATCATTGGCATTCTCTCACGCACCCCTAACCCCTAAAGGGGAAACTCCGCACGATGCATCTTGCAATACTTATTTTATTTTGTTTAATCCTGCTTTTCTTTTTAATTGTTCAATTGTTGCTATTATTTTCATTTCAACAATTTTAATTTAAGGCTAACGCTCACCCCTGCCCCCTGAAGGGGAAACCTCGCACGCAAGAACTTTCCAAACTTATGTTTTGTTTAACCTTGCTTTACTATTTAATAGTTCTACTGTTGCTCTTATTTTCATTTCAACAATTTCAATTTGAAGCCCTCGCTCACCCCTGCCCCCTGAAGGGGAAACCTCGCACGCAAGAACTTTCCAAACTTATGTTTTGTTTAACCTTGCTTTACTATTTAATAGTTCTATTGTTGCTCTTATTTTCATTTCAACAATTTCAATTTGATACAGGACTTCATCATTTGAAAAACGTATAACTGCTATTCCATAACTTTTTAATTCTTCTGTTCTGCCATTATCATAATCCATTTTAAATTGGTGATTTTTACCATCAATTTCGATTACCAATTTCAATGGATGACAATAAAAATCTGCAATAAAAATGTCAATCGGATGTTGAGGTCTGAACTTGAAGCCCATTTTATTCTTTCTTAGTCTTTCCCATAAAATTTCTTCGTGAAGAGTCATGTTTTCACGAAGTTGCTTTGCTTTAGAGAACAAATCAGGCGATGCTCCATAAAACATATTTATTTCCATATTCATTCAAAATTATACTTTCAAAACTATTTTATGACGCATTTACTTGTACATTGAGGTGTGTGGCTTCCCCTTTAGGGGTCAGGGGTGAGCGCAGAAAAAAAATTTAATGCTGCAAGACGAAATAATGAGTAAACTCAATAACTTATTTTTGACAGTTAAAGATGGGGCTGATTTATATAAAGGAAGTTGAAGGAAATTCGATTTTAGGTATTTGGGAAATAGACGATGCAATAGAATCCATGGCAAACGACTTATCAATACCACCTGAGTCATCTGCACTTAAAACCTTAAAAAGAAAAACAGAATATATCGCGACCCGATTATTGCTGGATGCGATGTATGCTGGTGCTGAGATTCAATACCATCAATCAGGCGAACCGTTCCTACTGAATGATGTGGCATATATTTCAATATCACATTCAAAAAACCTGGTGGCTATTTTATTAAACAGGTTGAATCGGGTAGGAGTTGACGTGCAATTTATGGCTACTAAAATAACAAGACTCAAAGAAAAGTTTTTAAATGCCGCTGAACTTTCCCAAATACCATCTGAAACCGAGGCAGATACTTTGCATATTTATTGGTGTGCTAAAGAAGCATTATTTAAATTAGGAGGAGTAGAAAATGTTGATTTTAAGACACATCTGAATATTGATACTTTTTCGATAGGCATTTCGGGTAAAATAAAGGGTCAAATGCTGATAAACAATTCAAAGGTTTTTGTACACTTGTGCTATGAGCGGATGGACCAATATTTTTTAGTTTATACCATTGATTAGCTTAATATTATCTCTATTTTAGCGAAAAAGCCTATTTTTGGGAACTTTTAAAAAATCCTCCGTGCCGTAATGGAATAATTTTGGTTCGGTATCATAAAGAAATAAAGAGTAAAAATGAGTAGAGAAGAAATTATTGAAACCACTAAAGAGTTTTTATCCAGTGAGTTTGAAGTTGATAAGGTAAAGATACTACCCGATAATAATTTAAAAGAAACACTGGATCTTGATAGCCTTGATTATGTTGATTTGGTTGTTGTGATTGAAGAAAATTTCGGCTTTAAAGTTTCAGGAGAAGATTTTAAAGACATTGTCTCTTTCAATGATTTTTATGATTTTGTTGAAAGAAAAGTTGCAGCATAATCAATGAGTCGTTGGGACGGCAAAACCTTAGGTCCGTTAATAGGCTACAAAATATTTGTTTTACTGATTAAGACATTTGGACTTGGGTTTTCGTACTTCATTCTTCAATTTGTTTCATCCTATTATTTTTTATTTGAAAAGAGAAAAAGAAACGGGATGATTGATTTCTACAAATCGGCTTTACAGTATTCTGATAAGTATGCTCGTAAGCTTACCCATAGAAATTTTTACCTCTTAGGACAAACTTTAGTAGATGGTGTGGCTTTTCTGGTTGGAAAAGGCAACCGGTTTACCCATTCATTCAACGGGGAGGAACACCTTATTGACATGAAAAATGGTGGCCGCGGAGGAATTCTTCTTAGCGCGCACGTTGGTAACTGGGATACTGCCGGCAACTTGTTAAAGAAAAGAGTAACTCCAACCATAAATGTGGTGATGCTGGATGCTGAAGTGGAGAAAGTTAAAGCTTACTTAGAAATGGTAACAGGAGGGTCGCACTTCAATATTATCCCTATTAAAAATGATTTGTCGCATGTAATATTGATTAACAACGCACTTAGAAATAATGAGTTTGTGGCCATTCATGCCGACCGTTTCTTAGAAGGAGCCAAGTATATTGAATTGAATTTTTTAGGCAAAAAGGCCAAATTTCCATTAGGTCCATTTATTATTGCATCAAAGTTTGATGCCCCGGTTTCGTTGGTTTTTGCGGTTAAAAATGGCAAATACAATTACGACCTCAGTGCAACCAAACCAATTGACGGAAAATTATCTCCCGAAGAGTTTGCATCTTTATACGTTAAAGAGTTAGAGAAAAAAGTAAGGGCTACACCCGAACAATGGTTTAATTATTTCGATTTTTACCAATAATTAATAAAGCATGATGCAGGAAACATTTACCGGAAAAACAGAATACAAGCAAATGATGGTTTCAAAAGAGCATATTGAATCTGTGTTGCCTCACCGTAATCCTTTTATCATGATCGACAATCTGATTGATGCAAGCACGGTAGAATTTAAAACTGATTTCGTGGTTCAGCCTGATAATATTTTTATTAAAAACAATTTGTTACAAGATCCGGCATTGATCGAAAATATTGCTCAGACCTGCGCTGCTGGGTTTGGTTATTTAAACAGACAGTCGGATGGCGATGCTACGCTGGGTTTTATTGGTTCAGTATCCAAACTCGAATTGTTTAATTTGCCTGCCGTTAATAGCAAAATAGTTACAAAGGCTTATGTGGTTTATCAGTTTCAAAAT
>JANNXV010000310.1:0-12776 GCA_031409815.1 Bacteroidota bacterium | reverse complement strand
TATAGACGAATTACCAAAGTAAACGGTTGAACTTCTAAATTGTCCTGTTATATAAACATTTCCATTGGGCTCTATTGCAATTCCATTTCCATATTCCCAATCACCTCCCCCTGAACTTTTAGCCCAAATTAAATTGCCGATAGAATCATATTTAGCAATGAAAATATCAGATCCTCCTGCTATGATTAATGTTGTATTATTAAAAGTTATTGAAGAGCTTCCAAAATACCCTGTAATATATGAATCACCATTGGAATCCACTGCTATCCCCCTACTTTCATCGCTATTGTTTCCAATTGCACTTCTTGCCCAAACAGCATTGCCAATTGAATCCAATTTTAGAATAAATATATCATAACTATTCCCTGTTAAATCTGTGTTGGTTAAAGTATCATTACCAATAATAATAGTGGGACATGTAAAAAAACCTGTGACATACGAATTTCCGTTCGTGTCAAACGCAATACTTGAGCTTTTGCAAACACCAGTTGTTCCTCCAAAACTTTTAGCCCAAATCACATTACCTGAATTATCATACTTTACGATAAAAATATCAGCATTGCCAGTTTTTGTTAAAACTATATTGCCAAAAGTAATTGTGTGAGCATAAAATAATCCTGTGAGATAAAAATTGCCATTTGCTTCTACTTTGATATTCGTACTTTGAGATGGTTGAGGAGGTGACGAGCTTCCAACAAGCTTCGCCCATACAACATTTCCAGAAGAATTATATTTAACAATAAAAATATTGGAAAAACAACATGGTCCAAACCTAATTAAGGTATCATTATTAAATATAAGTGTATCACTGCTAAACACTCCGGTTACATATAAATTTTCATTTGCATCCACACCTAACGCAGTTCCCACATCCGCATTGCTTTTTCCGATAGCACTTTTCGCCCAACGCCAATCTGGAACTGTCTGCCCACACACTGCAAAAGTGCTTATCCACGCAATCAGTATTAAACAAATCCTTTTTCTCATCAGTAGGTGCATGAGTTTTTTATTAATAACGAAGGTAATGGAAAAACTGTCAATAATTTGAAACCCGTTTAATGTCAAATAATTTTAACAAAGTATATTTGCCAGAGTGCAGTTAAAAACAAAATCAATTTCATTCTCTTGTCCTAGGCTTTTCAAATCAGTTACCTTTTGGAGAGGGGGTCTTACTTTGTCAATACTT
The DNA here is from genome assembly GCA_031409815.1 of Bacteroidota bacterium. GTDB lineage: Bacteria > Bacteroidota > Bacteroidia > AKYH767-A > OLB10 > JANLUX01. The sequence goes on along the minus strand of JANNXV010000310.1, from coordinate 11,590 downwards.
TGCTTTCTATTTTTCTCCTGCAAAGAATCGCCAAAGGTGCAAGGAGGTCTTTATTTTAAAAACAATATTGAATCTTCAATGGGGTGGTATAAAAATCCAACTGTATTTAAAACTAAAGAAGCACATTCAGGAGAACATGTTTCAAAAATTGACTCGGCAAATATTTATAGCGTTGGATTTGATTTGCCGCTTTCCATTGTTAATGAACGGTTTTTAAAAGTAACGGAAGTAAAAGCAACTATTTGGGCCATGTTTAAATCAAAGAATGCAAAAGGTGCATTAATTACCGAGCTTAAAAAAAACGATTCATTAGTTACCTGGAACTCTGTTTGGTTACAGAATTACTGTTTAGAAACCAACAAATGGTACAAAATTGAATACCTATTAAATCTTAGTGAGAATGATTTTAACAATAACGAAAACCTGTTCCGCTTTTATGTTGCTAATGACAGTAAGGAGGAAATTTTTTTAGATGATTTAGAAGTTGAGTTTATTAACTAATCTGTCAGACTCCAAAAGTAATCAGTCGATTATTATTGAAAACAAGAAACACTTGGTTAATGGAACTCTTCTAATACTCATCAATCCCTTTATATGCATTTGCAACATTTGGCTTTTTTAAATCGTATTGATTAAGGGGTTTCTTTTTTAGAAACCCATCCCAATATGTTTTTTGAGTCATGGCTTCCCAATGGATAAAGAAGTTTTTAAATTGATAGGTTTGGAAAATATTCAGAAAAATAAAAAAACCAGCCATCAATAAAACGGGTATGGCGGCTTTTATAGTAGTTAAAGTTTTTTTATAAAACAAAGTCAAAGGAATTGACAGGTACGGATAAAAATCAACCATCGTGCGCATTGCAAAAGCTCCTCCATACCACCAGCACCACCAACTGAATGTTACATATACTGTAATAATAAACAAGATTACTACTGCACTAGAAAACTCCGGCATATTTCGTTTCAGCAAAAACATTCCCAGTATGCTAAAACTCATCAAAGGTGTATATAGTAGCCAGCCTTTTCGATAACTGAACAACCCTTCTAATATGTGAGGATTATTAAAGAAAAAAGTTTCCTTCTGATAGGAATAGTAAACCCAGTCACCCGTGATATAATGCCAATACAAGAGTTGTGGAATAAACACAATGAATGCACAACTAATAATAACTATGAGGAAAGGAATATTCTTTACCATTAATGAAATTTTATTTTTCAGAGAGGGTATATTCCAAATTCCATATAAAATAAATATCAGTGCTACCAATGCGTTTACCGGTCTTATTAGTACAATCATTCCTCCAATAAGTCCAAGAAAAATAGAATCGCGTAAAGTTGGATACTTGTGCCAATTAATTGTGAGAAAAAGAAAAATACATCCCAAAGTAAAATTATAGGCATGGGTCATCAATGCCTCATATACACTTTGATAAAACAAATTAGTGCCAAGGCAAAGACTAAATAATGTTAACGCCACTATTTTATCATCAAAATAAATTAACAGCACTTTCCTTAGGAAAAAGAGCCCTATTAACACATATACTATTGTACCGAAGTAGAGTGAAATACCGTAAGGCAAAGAAAAACCATTGGCTTCAAAATGCAAAAGATGCGCAAAACCGTGCCCAATAAAAAAGAACGGTGAATATAAAATAGACATACCGCATGTCATCTTAATAATTGTATTGCCATTCGGAGCTTTTTCAGGCCAGAAATGATTTCCCTCGGCACCGTTATCAGTAAAGGTTAGTTTTAAATCATGGTGAACAAATATTGCAGGTAAATAGGAATAATAAAAAATAATATCCTGATCAATAAAATTCGGTTTTTCATATCGTTTAAAATCGAAAAATGTTCTTACAAAAAAAATTGTTGAAATAAGAATTGCAAAAAAAGAAAGTTTATTTATTAATCTGTATTTCATTACCGTGGGTTGTCAAATAATTACTTGAAGAAATATTTCAGATTCTTACTTTTTTTTAAAAATCATCAATAAATTCTCATTGTAGATTAATTCATTCTTGTCTGAATTTTTTAGTTCATCAACCTTTTTTGCCAACTCATCTTTTGTTAATGGGTAAGTATTGTCTGTCATCAAAAGCACAATGAAGTCTGAATCACTTCCGTCAGGGTACAAATAGATATAGTCACGGAAAGATATATGTGGAACAATCGGACCTGATGCAGTTACGCTCGCATTGTCGGGAATAAGTTTTAATGCCTCGTTAATTTTTGCAACATCATAATCTGTTTTATAATGCGCGGGACTGTAAAACCGATAATTTTCCGAAGTATACCAAAGTGAAACCCGGTGATCCAATGACGAAATGGTTGCCACGAATGTCATTACACAAAATAAAATTCCAAATGCAATCTTCCTATCAGTTTTGAGGTTACCAATCCAATTGAATAATGCAATTGATAAAATGGGAACAAATTCAATTGAATACTGGGAATTCAAACCCCAGATACAAAAATCATCGTTAAATAATTTTTGAGCATAAATCGGAATCAACATAACCAAATACTGCGGACGTAATAGCAAAACAAAACCGCAAGATAAAAGAATCATATAATGCAGTTCAGCTTTTATGCCTGTTGTATCAATATTTGCAAGATGACTATTAAACAACAATCTAAACGTGTAGACAGGTGTTGTAAAAATTGTTGTGAAAGCTTCGGTAAAGTTGGAACCTAAAGCAGCGTAATTGAAGTGACGATAAACACGATTTGCATTTGCCAAAGAAGGAATAACAAATTTTACCGCAACAATAAAATATACACAACTAATTAATGCCATAAATAGCGCAAGATTTCTTTTATAGCTATTCTTATAATTCAACATTAATAAACCTAAACAAATAAAGCTGGACCAAAGCGCCATATTCTCTTTGGCTATTAATATCATCAACAAGAGCACTATGGTTGATTTTATATTTCCTTTTTCAAAGGCAAGAAACAACCAAGGAACTATCATTGCAGCAACAACATTATCATGGTAATCGAATGCTAAAGCTGAATAAATTCCCCAAATGGAAAAAAAATGAATCATTGCAAGCAATGGCAGCCATTCATTGTCTGGCAACTTAAACTTGAAATACTTAAAAACTCCAATGCCACCAAGTAAAACTGCAATGATCTGAAAAATTAATATTGTATATGAACCAAGAATCCATGAAAGCGGAGAAACAATAATTGGATATAATGAAAAATGATCGCTTAAAATGTTGGTGAATTGCGGTTGCATAAGCATACAATCGTTCCACCGAAAATGTGCGTAATCATAAATTGCATTATTTGTTAAACCAAGATCATGAGCATAGGTTCTGAAATTGTAATGATTGATTAATGAAATTGACGAAAAAATAATTCCAAAAACAACTAATACTAAAATAATTGACGTTCTCTTATTCAATTGGATATTGTTTAAAGTCAAATATTTCTTTTAGCGATCTTGTTCTCATGCTTTAAAATTATTTTAGTAGAATTCCTTTTTAATACTTACTAACAGGTCAATTAATAATAGACTTATGTTACTTTGCGAAAGTAAAATTATTTTAGCAACCTGATTTTTTACAAAGCAAATTGATGACTAAAAATAAAATTGCAGGTGGCTCTTTTTTCGTTTTGATGTTACTGCTTGTTTATTACTTGCTTAATTACCAGGAAATTCTTTTCCTCCGCCCTATGTCAATTCATCAGTGGGCGCAATGCGATCGTGCATCTGTAGCGCGTAATTATGCACAGGATGGAATGAATTTTTTTAAACCACACACACACTTTCTTAGCAATACAGAGGGAGTAACAGGACTTGAGTTTCCGTTGATGAATTACTTAGCCGCCATCTGCTACAAGCTATTTGGATTTAACGAGTTTTGGTATCGGGCTTTATCGCTTTTGTTTTTATCTGTTGGTTTGTTTTTCACTTTTAGAATTACTGAATTATTTTTAAAGCAAACCGTGCTTGCAGTCTTACTGACTTTAAGTTGGTACTTATCTCCAATACTTTGTTACTATTCTCCTAACTTTTTATCGGATGCAGCAAGTCTTGGTTTTATTATGAGTGCATGGTATTTCTATTTCAGGTACCGTGAGGAACGCACTAAAAAATTTCTGCTGCTGTTTTTCTTATTTGCAACATTGGCTTCATTGACAAAAGTGACTTCTTTGATCAGCATTGTTGTGATACTGACCATTACCTTGATGGAATATTTTTCAAGCAATGTGAATTTATTCAAGCAATTGTTAAAACAAGTAACTGTAAATAGAAAAGAAATTGTGATTTGTGCTGTACTTACCTTTTTGCTGGTGATTGGATGGTATGGATACGCAGCAATACTCAGTAATAAAATGACAGATAAAATTTTTCTGGTGGGTATCAATCCTCCGCAATCATGGAGCGATTTCCCGTGGGTATGGAATGATATAAAGAAATTATGGTTACCTTATTACTACCATTGGAGCATGTATATCGTTTATGCTATTTCAATGCTTGTTTTAGTTTTTCGTTTCAAAAAATTGCATCCATTGTTGCGGCTCATTACACTTGGTTTGGGTGTGGGCACAATTTGTTTTGTCTTTTTGTTTTTCAACCAATACAGGGTTCACGACTATTACATCATTGCATTGCTGCCGTTCTTTTTCTTTTTGGTGGTTGCTGTTGTTCATTATTTGCAAACGGTTACACAAAATCAACAGCGATTAAAATACCTACTTCATACATTCCTACTTATTATTTGTTGCATCTCGACATGGTGGTGCAGCATTTATTTAGCCGACAAATATACCAATGACCATCTGCCTTATTATAATATAGAAGGTTATATGGAAAGTTTTGGAGTGCAACCATCTGATAAAGTAATTACACTTTATGATAATAGTTTTAATATTCAGCTTTATTTAATGAACCGCAAAGGTTGGCGAATTGAAGAAAATAAAATTGAAACGAAACGGATCGAAAGTTATATTAATCGTGGTGCTAAGTTTATTATGGTTAATGATACCTCAGCACTAAACAATGTTTTCCTAAAGCCGTTTTTAAAGAAGGAAACAGGTGAATTTCTGGGTGTGCATATTTTCAGCATTCAATAGTTTTCATTTAATCTCCTAAATTCGCGCCCCTTAAATGACGGTCGAACAATTTTTTGAATTATTTCTGAAAGAGCTGGAACAACATCCTGCTTTGAGGACCTACTATAAATTTTTAGAGAGCGAATCCAGCTTTGATTTCCGCAAAGCATACTTCTGCCAACGTTTGCAGTTTATTGCCGAGCAGGTTAAAAACAAGGAATCAAAAATCTGGGATATTGGTTGCGGGTATGGCACTACAGATATTTTTCTGGCCATGAATGGTTTTGCAACTTATGGTTCAACGCTCGAATTTTATTACAAAGAAATTCCACAACGATTAAAATACTGGAGTCAGTTTGGCGATGTATCATTATTCAAGGCAGGTTATGAAAACCTCTTTGATATGGAACAACTACCTCAAAATTGCGATTATATTATTTTACAGGACACGCTTCATCACCTCGAACCATTGGATAAGGCTCTGGAGATTTGTAGTCAATCTTTAAAATCTACCGGTAAATTGATCGCTGTGGAAGAAAACGGGAGTAATATTATTCAAAGCCTGAAACTCTATTTACAACGTGGCAACAAACGCATCATTGAGCAATATGATGAAACATTGAAAAAAAATATTGTGATCGGCAATGAAAACATCCGCAGTTTAAAACAATGGGGTCAAGCATTTAGCGCTCAAGGTTTAAATATTGACAAGGGACATTTACAATACATTCGTTTATTTCCTCCTCCATTTTTTAAGCGAAAGAAATACGAAGATGTATTGCAACGAGAACAAAAAATCTGGAAAAACAATTCTCTATTAAAGGAGTATTTCTTTTTTGGAATTAACTTCACTGCTTCAAAACATTAATTGCATTATATATCATGAAATTATCTCTTCAAAATCCCGGAGCCTCTAAAGGGGAACAATCTGGTTTGAGGTCTCCCTTCAGGGAATTAAAGGTTGTGCGTGGAAATGATATTTTGATTTTATAAGCTACTGAACATGACCTGCAAATCACTTTCCATCATAATTCCTTGTTATAACGAAGGCCCAACAGTTCATCGCATATTAGATAAAGTGAAGGCGGTGGAATTGACTGGCTCCATCACAAAAGAAATAATTATTGTGAATGATTGCTCGTCAGATAACACCAAACAGGTGATTGAAGCATATATCAGTAATAACCCTGATGCAAATTTCCGGTTGTTAAATCATGAAGTGAATAAAGGCAAAGGTGCAGCCATTCATACAGGAATTCAAAAAGCAACCGGAGATTATTTAATTATTCAGGATGCAGATTTGGAATACGATCCACGGGAGTATAATCTTTTGCTACAACCTGTTTTAGAAGCGGGCGCTGATGTGGTTTATGGTTCGAGATTTATTGGTGGCAACGCGCATCGAATTCTATTTTTCTGGCATACCATCGGTAATAAATTTCTAACTGGCCTGTCAAATATGTTTACTAATATGAACATATCCGACATGGAAACCTGTTACAAATTATTCAGAAGTGATATTGTAAAATCGTTTGACCTGAAAGAAAAACGCTTCGGTTTTGAACCTGAAGTAACAGCAAAGATTTCGAAAGTGCCTGAAATCAAAATCTATGAAGTGGGCATTTCCTATTACGGTCGCACATATAAAGAAGGCAAAAAAATAAACTGGAAAGATGGTTTCAGAGCTATTTACTGCATTTTAAAATACAATATTTTTCCTTAATCCATTACTAATGAGCAATTTTACGTTTAAAGAAATTGATCAAGAAGGAATGGAAACATTGTTAGCCATTTCAAAAGCTGATCAATTTAATCGCTGGATGTATGAAACCATCAAACCTTTTACAAAAGGCAATATTCTTGAAATAGGAAGCGGTATTGGAAACATCTCACAGTTTTTTCTTGACGACAAGCAACAATTAACAGTCAGCGATTTACGCGAAAATTATTTGGATTTTCTGCGTCAGGAATTAGTCGGATATTCCAATCTGCAGGGTATTAAAAATATTGATTTAATCGACCCCGAATTTGAGCGAAAACATGCAGTATTAATAAATTCGTTCGACACCATTTTTGCATTAAACGTGATTGAACATATTGAAAACGATGAACTTGCACTTAAAAATTGCAAAAAATTGTTAAAACCCGGTGGAACACTTTTGATACTGGTGCCCGCATTTATGAGTCTATATAACGTAATCGACAAAGGCCTTTTTCACTATCGAAGATATACCCGGTCAATGCTTGAAAATCGGATGAGCGAAGCCGGACTTGCTGTTGAAAAGAGTTTTTATTTTAATGCTTTAGGAATTCCTGCCTGGATTTGGGGAGGATTGGTTTCAAAGAAAAAAACCATTTCGGCCGGACAAATGAATACTTACAATAAACTGGTTCCATTAGCCCGCTTCGGTGATCGGCTGGTTTTCAGTAAATTGGGGCTTTCGGTAATTGCCATTGCTAAAAAAGACACCAACTAAACGCCTCTTTTTTGCAGCTTTTGTGTGTAAGTGAAATCACATCTCACTTGTTGTTTGAAAATATTGTTAGTAAGTATTTGCTGATGTGGAAATTAATTCTACTTTTGCGTCCCCTTTAAAAAAAGGATTAAAAACTCAAAAAAGTGGATTCATTAAGCTATAAGACGGTATCGGCCAACGCTAAAACAGTTACTAAAAACTGGGTATTGCTGGATGCCAACGGACAAACACTCGGACGATTTGCATCTCGCGCTGCAAGTATGTTACGTGGCAAGAACAAACCAGATTTCACTCCTCACGTTGACTGTGGTGATAATGTGATTGTTATTAACTCTGAAAAAATTAAAATGACTGGCCGTAAATGGACGGAGAAAGAATACGTTTCTTATACCGGATACCCAGGTGGACAGCGCCATATTACTCCAGCGAAATTAATGGCAAAAGATGCAACCAAAGTGGTTGAAAAAGCTATTTATGGAATGATCCCAAAAAATAAATTGGGAAATGCCATTAAAGGAAATTTATATGTGTATGCTGGCGGAGAGCATCCACACACTGCACAAAAGCCAAAAGAGATTAATTTAAGTACTAAATAATAGAGATGGATATTACACACACTATTGGTCGTAGAAAAACAGCTATTGCACGCATTTACATGCAACCGGGCAATGGATCAATCATAGTTAACGATCGCGAATACAAAGAATATTTTCCAACGGGTCCATTGCAATACATCGTTAATCATGCTTTTGAAATATCAAATACCAAAGAGCAATATGATGTTAAAGTAAATGTAGCAGGTGGTGGTTTTACCGGTCAGGCAGAAGCTATTCGTTTAGCAGTAGCACGCGGACTTTGTAAAATCAATGCTGAGCATCGTCCTCCATTAAAAGCAGTTGGATTGCTTACCCGCGATCCACGTGCAGTTGAGCGTAAAAAACCAGGTCAGAAAAAAGCCCGTAAACGCTTCCAGTTCAGTAAACGTTAATTACTTATACCACACAATACATCAGAATGATCAACGTATCACAAGAAGATTTGTTAAATGCCGGAGTACATTTCGGTCACTTAAAACGCAAATGGAATCCTAAAATGGCTCCTTACATTTTTATGGAGCGTAATGGAATCCATATTATTGACCTCAACAAAACACATGTAAAGCTTGAAGAAGCTGCAGCTGCTGTAAAGCAAATTGCAAAATCAGGAAAGCGTATATTATTTGTTGCCACAAAAAAGCAGGCAAAGGAAATTGTTGCCAATGCTTCTAAAGCAGCAAACATGCCTTTTATCACCGAGCGTTGGCCAGGTGGTTTCTTAACCAACTTTGCTACACAGCGTAAGTCGGTTAAAAAAATGGCAAACATCGACAAGATGATGACTGACGGAACGTTGGATAATATTTCCAAAAAAGAGCGTCTTCAGATATCTCGTCAAAAAGGGAAAATGGAAAAAGTGTTAGGGTCAATTGCCGACCTCAATCGTTTGCCAGCTGCCTTATTTATTATTGATGTGGTAAAAGAGCATATTGCTGTTGCTGAAGCTATTAAATTGGGGATTCCAACAATTGCTATTTGCGATACCAATTCAGATCCTTCAATGATTGATTTTCCAATACCGGCAAACGATGATGCTACTAAATCAATTGAATTAATCATGAATGTTATGGTTAAAGCAGTAGAAGAAGGAATGGCAGAGCGCAAAATGGATAAAGATCAGGAACGCGAAAAGGAAGTAGCTGCTGATGAAGAAGCAGGAGACAATGAAGAAGCTGTAGTAGCTGCTGGTGAAGAAGAAGGCGGAGAAGGAGAAGCTAAGCGTAAACCAGGATCTGGCGCAGGTACCCGTGCCCGCAAAAAGAAAGCCTGATCAGTTTTTTGATCAGTTATTAACTCAAACAAAATTTATACTTAATTAAAATGTCAACTACTGCAACTATATCTGCTGCTGATGTAAACAAATTGCGCCAAATGACCGGTGCAGGAATGATGGATTGTAAAAAAGCTTTGGCTGAAGCCAATGGTGATTTTGAAGCTGCCATTGACAATCTTCGCAAAAAAGGTCAAAAAGTAGCTGCTAATCGTGCTGATCGCGAAGCTAAAGAAGGTTATATAGCTGCTCGCACAAACGAGAATGCTACTAAAGGATATTTGGTTTCATTAAGTTCAGAAACTGATTTCGTTTCAAAAAATGCAGATTTCGTGAAATTTGTAGAAAGCATTATAGAAATAGCAATGAAAAATGATGCTAAATCTATCGAAGAAATACAGGCATTGCCAATGGATAATGTTACTGTTGGAGACAAAGTACTTGACATGGTTGGTAAAATTGGTGAAAAAATTGAGATTACCCGTTATGAAGTAATAGAAGCTCCGAAAGTGGTTATTTATATTCATCCGGGAAATAAAGTGGTATCAATGGTTGGTTTATCATCTGCTACTGCACCAACAGAAACAGGAAAAGATGTGGCAATGCAAATTGCTGCAATGAATCCTGTTGCTATTGATAAGGATGATGTAGATGCTAAAACTTTAGAGCGCGAAATCGAAATTGGTAAAGAACAAGCTCGTGCCGAAGGAAAGCCTGAAAATATGATTGAGAAAATTGCCATGGGCAAACTCAATAAATTCTATCAGGAAAGCACTTTGTTAAACCAAGGATTTATTAAAGAAGATAAAAAAACAATTCGTCAGTATTTGAATGATACTGAGAAGGACCTCACAGTAAAAGTCTTCAAGCGAGTTCAGTTAGGATAATATTTTAAAAAACCCGGTTCAAACGAATCGGGTTTTTTTATGCTTAATAATTACAGCCTCAAAAGAATTTAATTTAGCACGATCAAAAGAAACGCAAGCAAAAATGAAATACAAACGCATCCTCCTCAAATTAAGTGGTGAAGCCCTGATGGGTAAAAAACAATTTGGCATTGACAACAATGTGCTAAATAATTATGCTGCTGATATAAAATCAGTAGTTGATTTGGGAATTGAGGTAGCAATTGTTATTGGTGGCGGCAATATTTTTAGAGGAATACAAGCCGCTGAAGGCGGAATGGATCGTGCCCAAGGTGATTACATGGGAATGCTTGCTACTGTAATAAACAGCATGGCTTTGCAGGCCGCATTGGAAAGCGCAGGTATAAATACAAGATTGCAATCCGCCATTAAAATGGAAGCTATTTGTGAGCCTTTTATACGCAGAAGAGCAGTTCGCCATTTGGAAAAAGGACGTGTGGTAATTTTTGGTGCTGGAACCGGTAATCCCTATTTCACCACCGATACAGCTGCCTCTTTACGTGCTGTAGAAATAGAAGCAGATGTCATTTTAAAGGGAACTCGCGTTGACGGAATTTATTCCAGCGATCCCGAAAAAAACAAAGATGCAGTTCGTTATAAAAACTTAAGTTTTACTGAAGCCATCGCACAGCAATTAAAAGTAATGGACATGACTGCTTTTACCTTGTGTCATGAAAATAATTTACCTATCATCGTTTTTGATATGAATACTGCTGGCAATCTTAGCCGAATTGTTAAAGGAGAAGAGATCGGTACATTAGTGCAGGCTTAGGTTGTATTTTTCGTTTGGCAATACAAACCCTTCGCGTTAAACTCCCATTTCATTTTCAAATAGTATTTTTGCCCGCAGTTAATTTTTAATATTATGACAGCTGAAGACGTAAAAAAAATAATAGATAGTACTACCGATCATATGGGTAAGGCCATCGATCATCTGGAAGCAGAATTGCAAAAAATTCGCGCAGGAAAAGCAACACCGGGAATGTTGGAAAATGTTTTTGTAGATTATTATGGTGCACGAACACCACTTAGTCAGGTGGCAAGTGTGAATACACCAGACGCACGCACACTTGTGATTCAACCCTGGGAAAAAGCAATGATAGGTCCGATTGAAAAAGCAATCATCAATTCTAATCTCGGATTTAATCCACAAAATGATGGTTCACTTGTTCGCATCAACGTTCCACCATTGAGTGAAGAGCGAAGAAAAGAATTAGTGAAGCGTGCGAAAGCAGAAGGCGAAGTAGCAAA
>JANNXV010000309.1:0-2846 GCA_031409815.1 Bacteroidota bacterium | reverse complement strand
CTCCCAAATGGATGGAAATAACGGTTGGTAGTCAGTTTATATTCGCCATGACCATGATACAATGCCGACTTATCATAAAACTTAGATCCACCTTGAGAGAATGATTCGCGAGAAGTGATGCCTGCAAATGCGGTGTCAAATCTTTCGGTTCCCGGTGCGAAAAAGGGATAGTTGTTATAGATGCTAGGTCCACCAACTCCATCGGCATAGTTTCTTGCATCACCATGATAAAGCAGTAATGAATCATAATAATATTGATACAAGTACGGATTAATGGTGTTGATGTAATTTAAAAATTGCTCTGGCGTTGGTAATGGAGGAATTACCGGAATGCCCGGTAAATTGTTGCTGTTTATTTTTGGCTTTACTGACGAAGCCCAAAAGTTACTGTAGTCCTGATACCAGTCTAAATCACGTTTAGCTTCATTTTGAAGTAATAAAGCAGTAAAAAATGCATCGTATGATTTTCCGGCATTTTCATTGGTAGAGTAAAAGCGTAGAAAAAATTTATTGTTCTTTTTTATTTCAATCCGGTTTTGTAAAAAAGTGATGTCCTTCAAACTATAGCGATTGTCGCCCTGATAAACAGTGGTGCCTGCGCCAAAGTTAGAAGCAAGTATAATTTCTGTTTCGGGTTTCAACTTGTAATGCAAAGCGGTACCGAGTTTTAAATTTTCAGTATTGTAATCCACTAAATCTTTTTCGTGATAGCCGGTGCGATAGTAAGTTCCTAAACCGGGGTAGGAGTAAGTGGATTGACTTTTGTTGCCGGCCCTGTTGTATTCGTCACCATATATATTTACCGCATCATAGCCACCAGGATTTAGTTCATCATTTCTCGATTGGGTAGTCGCACTCAGATTGTCGGCTTCCCAATCATTAGCACGCATAGCAAAAACATTAAACTTAGCTCCAAATTTTTCTTCGCCCTTTTTATTTTTCAGAACAAAAGCATAACGAATACAGGTTTCCAATAAATTCCGTTCACCTATTTTGGCCGATACTTCTAATCCCGGTTTTACAAAAGGGCTTCTTGATGAAATACTGATGACCCCATTAAATGCATTCGGACCATAAAAAGCAGAACTCGCTCCAGCTACTAAATCTACTTTTAAAACATCGAGCTCGGCACATCCTAAAAAATTACCTAACGAAAAATTCAAACCTGGCGCCTGATTGTCGACACCATCAATAATTTGAAGTGAACGAACCGGTGATGTTGAATTAAAACCCCTTGTATTAATAACCTTAAATCCAATACTTGCTGAAGTAAGATCAACCCCTTTCATCTGACCAAGTCCCTCGTAAAAATTAGCGGCCGAAGTTTGTTTAATGGCAATTATGTCCATTGTTTCAACCGTTAAAGCCGACTCCTTTTGCTTGTCAGAAATACGACTGTCGGTAACTGTTACAGTTGATAAATTGATTTGATTTGGACTTAATTTTACGGAAAGTTTTTTATTGAAATCAGTTACTGATATTTCTAAATTCTCATATCCTACATAAGAACATACTAATTGAACAGGCAGTGACTTTGTTATTGTGAGTATAAAGTTGCCATCTAAGTCGCTGGTTGTTCCGTTAGTGGTTCCTTTTTCAACTACAGTGGCTCCAATTAATACTTCGTTAGTGTTTTTGTCGCGTAACGTGCCATTAATTTTTTGGCTCCATGCTGAACTGCTAATCAATAGAAATAAACATAATGAAATATGAGATAGTGATTGCTTCATAGTTAATTGTTCTCAAAAATAGAAATAAAACTATCTTATCAAAGCCATCATTCATCTGATCAAATACTTTTGCAGCATGCAAAAACAAATCATTTTAATTTTTATTTGTTTGATAAACATCTGTCAGGCACAAACAAAAAATTATCAGATATATAAAGGAGATACCATTAATCGGAAGGACGCCAAAGGATTAAAACAAGGGGAGTGGAGAAAGTACTATCGCAGTGACACCTTATGCAGTAGCACTTTTTTTAAAGATGATAAACCGGTTAATGTATCGCGCACCTGGAATGAGAGTGGCAAGTTGAAAGCAATTGTAACATTCGATAAGCAGAACAGTAAGCGAGCCTATGGAATTTCGTATTATGAAAATGGTAAAGTGATGGCAAAGGGAATCTACATGAATCAAATGAAAGACAGCGTTTGGATGTATTATGGTGAAAACGATTCAGTGAAATCTATTGAAGTATATAAGAATGGTAAGCCTGATAAAACCTGGAGCGTTTATTATGAAAATGGCAAGTTGGCCGAAGAAACTAGTTATTTGAACGGAAAGAAAGAGGGATTGCACAAAGAGTATAATGAAGATGGTGTTTTGATTTTTGAGATGCCATATAAAAGCAATAATGCAGAAGGTGTTTCAAAGCTCTATTATCGAAATGGAAAAGTAAGAACAACCGGTGCCTACAAAAACGGACTGCGACAAGGCAAGTGGCTTCAATATGATATGAATGGAATTCTGCTTAAGGAAGTAAATTATATAAATGGCAAAAGTGATGAAGAGGAGGAGAATCAAGAATAGCATTATTAAGCATTGTCATGACTATCTGCTTTAGACTTTCGCCCTTGATTTCTTCCTTCGACCTGCAAGATACAAGTGCTGATATGTGTGTATTTTTCATTCATGTTATTACTCTAACCTTAAAAGAATTTCATTGTTGTCAATTCTGCATTCCTAATTCTGCATTAAAATCACTCCTTCACCAACTTCCCCTTAAAACTCCCGCCTTCTTTATCCCTCACCTCTACTATATAAACCCCTTTTGCCATCCCACTCACATCTAAATTTGCTTTTGCATTAAAAGGTTGTTGCAATAATGCCCTGCCGGTTATATC
>JANNXV010000308.1:0-15008 GCA_031409815.1 Bacteroidota bacterium | reverse complement strand
CCGCCCTCGTTTGTGTCCTCACAAACGAGATAAACTAAATCGCAAGATTTTAATTCCATCGGTTACGTTGCTTTTTCAACCTACCACAACCCATCACTAAAAAAAATACTATACTTGTTGGTGAAAAAAACACCAACAAGGGTGTAAACATATTCTGTACCGTTGGTGCACACACCTACGGTCGATAAGCTTTATCCTTTCCATTAGCATGTTTATCAATATAAAAACACCACATAATGCGGTTGCCGATGAGGCTATCATTAAAAATTTGTATCAAGATTTTGATACCGTTAAAAATGATAAACAACAGCGCTTTGCCGTTGGTTTGCACCCCTGGTTTATAGAGCAATCAACTGCGGAAAAAGAATTTAATAAACTGGAGCAAATTTGCCGGCTGCCCAATGTAAAAGCAATTGGTGAGTGTGGTTTAGATAAAGTTTGTAAAACCGATTTCGTGTTTCAAAAAGAAGTATTCGCCCAACAAATTCTGTTAGCCAATCAAATTCAAAAACCCTTGTTAATTCATTGCGTTCGAGCTTTTGAAGAAGTAACCACCCTGTTAAAACAAAATAAAAACAAAGTGCCTGTAGTATTTCATGGTTTTATAAAAAGCAGTTCGCAGGCCGGGCAGTTAGTAGCGCAGGGGTACTACTTATCGTTTGGCAAAGGCATTCAACATGAACGCATTCAAAAAGTTGTTGCTGCCATGCCTCTTGAACAACTATTTTTTGAGTCGGATGATTTAACATTGCCCATACAATCTGTTTATCAAATGGCTGCAACTGCTTTGCAGTTTGATATAGAATCGCTTTGTTTACAGCTCGAAAAAAATGCAGCTAAAGTTTTTAAATTATGATGAACGATATTAGTTGGCTATCGCGTACCAGCTTATTAGTAGGCGAAGCGGCCGTTAAAAACCTTACGCAAAAACATGTAATGGTGGTTGGCCTTGGCGGAGTAGGTTCTTACGCAGCAGAGTTTATAGCCCGCAGCGGCATTGGAAGCATGACCATCATTGATGGCGATGTAGTTGACCCTACCAATCGCAACCGACAGTTGCCTGCATTGGCTACCAATCATGGCCAATCAAAAGCATTGATTATGGCCGAGCGATTAAAAGCAATTAACCCCGAACTGGTTTTAAATGTAGTGCAGCAATTTGTAAACCCCGATAATGTAGCCGAACTACTTGCCTCAAAACCCGATTATATCATTGATGCCATCGATAGCATCACACCAAAAGTTACTTTTATTAAAACGGCTTTCGAAAGCGGATTGCCCTTAGTAAGCAGCATGGGGGCAGGTGCAAAAGTTGACCCAACCAAATTACAGGTGGTTGATATTTCCGAAACTTTTAATTGTCCGTTTGCACAACAAATCAGAAAATACCTGAAAGGGCATCATATCACCACAGGAGTAAAAGTGGTATTCTCACCCGAGCGAATTATTAAAGAAAGTTTAATGCTTACCGATGGCAAAAATTACAAAAAGTCGGCTTATGGAACCATATCATATATGCCGGCCACCTTTGGTGCTGTGGTGGCTTCGGTTGCCATACGAGATTTAATGGATAAAAAGTAAGACATAAAATCCTGTATTAACCTCCCTTTTTTGTGTCCGCACAAGCGAGCAAACTATCTGCCACATGCTACCTCAAGCAATGTGCTACCTCAATGCGTCCATGCTTTTGATTGAATGCTACTACAGAAAGTGATGTCTCAGTCCCATTCAGCCGATGCAGCCTCTTTTTTTCACCTGCAACAACCCATCACTAAAAAAAATACGGTACTTGTTGTAGAAAAAAACAACAACATTGGAGAAAGATACCAACGGGTGCGAAAGAATAGAAAATATAGTAGATTCCAGACCTTATGCCCATTGGTGCGGACACCAACGGGGGAGAAAATTTTTAAAAGAGTTTGATTAATAATATTAGTAATTATTTTTGATATAAATTTAAAAACAAATTATTTTATGAAAAAAACCTTCTTAAGCATGGTTGTAGCAATAACAACTCTAACTGCAAGGTACAATACAATCTTGAAATTAGCCTTATTTGTTTCCTTCTTTATAGTAATATCACAGAAGAGTGTTGCCCAATACCCATTCCCAACAATTAAATATAATATTTGCGGGAATTTATTCGGCACAGCGAATGGAAGGCTCATCATGGTCGATAACTATTATAACAAACTTTATTCGGCCGATACGATCAACAGTACGCAACTGATTTATAGCTGGCCATTGAATCCGGGCTTATTGGAGTTTCGGGCATATAACAGCAACTATTTTTATTTTTCAAGATTCAATACCAACAAGGTGACGATTTATAGAACGGATGGCGTTACACTCGACTCGGTTTATCAGAGAGTCTATTCGGGAACCTCGTTGCAAAATGTACAAGGCGACTTGTTAAACATCAACGACTCCATCTATTTCTTTGCGAATGATACTATATTCCGCGCTAATTGGAATGGAACGGTTACCTCGATTGTAAAGGTGATTAATTACAATTCTATGGCCAAATTTGGAAACAACATCGTTTTTGACAAAGGGAATGCATTTGATCCCATTTCAATATTCGACTTTCGTCTTCGAGCATTGTCGCTACTCCATTGGGTAGGCTAACTGATTACCTCGAAGTGAATCAGGATTTTTATTTCACCGGTGCAACCTTAAACAGTCAGGGAACCCCAATTAGACGACTTGCAAAGATTGACGGTCAGACTTTTTCAACAACAATTTTGGATACCAATTATGTGCTGACAGGCATACTTGGAGAGTTGAATAGTAAAATATTGTGTTTGGCAAGTCCTGATTTATCTCCAAATGATATTGAACTTTATTCCTATGATACGATTACGAATACAGCCACTTTGATAAAGGATATTTTTCCCGGGCCTACCGGAACTTTTAACCAAAGCCTAAATGGAATACGCACCGCACACAAAATATTTTTTGCTGCGAATGATTCTATACATGGGGAAGAACTTTGGGTAACCGATGGAACGACAGCAGGAACCCATCTCGTTTACAATTACACGGCCGGAATAGGTGGTTCCGATTTCCTTTATCATTTTTGAGGGAATAATCCTTCTGACTGGGCCTATGTAAAAGGTGATACGATGATTGGAACCATCGGTAAGGGAGCCTCAGGTACTCATTTTACACAAATGTGTGTAACAGATGGGAATATGTTTTATACGATAGATCTTCATCCGGGCAGTGCACCCGGGAATATTTTTGAGACCCCGAGATTCTTTACTCCCTGGAATGGTGAAATTTATTATCAACTTGAAGTCACACCTGCGCCTTGGGGTTATATCTGCAAATTCAATCCAGATACCCTAACCACCGGATTACATAATTTAAATGAAACAGGTGGAGTTAGTATATTCCCCAATCCCACGAACGCGTCTTTTACGGTTGAAGCAAATTCTTTCGATAATTCCACAATAAAAATTTATACAATTTCTGGCTCTATTGTTTTCGAAGGCAGATTTGATAAAAAAATAATTATTACCCTAGACATTAATTCTGGAATTTATATTTTGGAATTATTTAATAAAAATGGACAAACTCGACATGTAAGATTTTTACATGAATGAATGTTTTCAGCCGATGCAGGTGTTCCTTCCACCTGCATCAAAAAATGAATGCCGTTGGTGGGAAGGAACACCAACAGCGGCAGAAAATAATGGCAGTTACTTCGTCCGTTTGTCAGTTTCCTTTTGTCTGAACTGCCATTCTTTTTCAAGGCAAGGCATTTCTTTAAATATAAAATTAATTTTTCAATGCGTTTGTTGGTAGTCGTCAAAAAATAAACGCATACATTTCACTATTTTCTTATGCTTGCTTTAATTCCACTGCAGGGCTCGTAAACTGTATTTTATGCTCCTGCGCAATTTTTAAGATACTAAACAAAACCTCTTCACGCACTTTAATATACTCATCAATATCTCTGGTTAGCACAAAAAACACAATCTGTATCTCAATGGCATTTTCGCGTATCCTGCTAAAGCGGATGATTGGTTCATCCTGAAGTTTATCATTCGCATTGAAATTAGAGCGTAATTCACTAATAAATTCCTGCACCAAATTAAATGGCACTGCATAATCAATACTCAAAGGAAATGTAGCACGTATCATGGCCCGTTCGCTCAGGTTTTCTAACTCCGACTCAATCATTTTTTTATTCGAAACCGTCACCAGCGATTTCTCCAGGTTTCGGATCTTGGTACTTCTAAACCCTATTTTCTCCACCTTGCCTTCCACAGTTCCAACCTTAACCGAATCGCCAACCACAAAAGGTTTATCTAAAAAAATAATAAACGACCCCAATAAATTTTCCAGCGTATCCTTAGCAGCCAGCGCAAAAGCCAAACCACCAATACCCAAACCCGCAATCAGCGAAGCAATATTTAATTTAAAAATGGCACCCAGTATAAAAAACAAGCTGAATAAAACAATGATAATTTTTAAAGCTTCCTTAATAAAAGGAACCAACTGATCGTCTGTTTTTGTTGCAGTAACTGATGCCCGTTGCAACAACACCAGGCTGAAATAATCAACCAATCGCAACACAATCCAGGTAATAGACAACACCAAAGCAAGATAAAACACTTTCCACACCGCCATCTTTAATCCCGTTTTATGCTCCGGCACCAAATGCCACGACTCAGGATAATGCAATGGTAAAAACGCAATCAATAATGTAATAAGAAAAATAAAAACACTAAACGGTCTCGCTAATAAATCCACAAACTTTTCAGCACTAACACCAAAAGAGTATCGCTTAAATATTTTAAATACCAGTCGCGAAACTTGCTTTGAAATAAACCGTTGAAAAATTAGTCCGATTAAAATAATCGTAACAGCATAAAGAATAGACTCAACCGTATTCTCTAAAAAAGTAAGTTGCCTCCAATCAATACCCATAAAATTATTTTGTTTAAATCAGTTGCTCCAATGCAATATCAAATCCGGTTGCAGTAATGCCGGTTTTGGTAGTATTACGGGCAGTTATTTTTTGCAACGCATTTGCAATCGTAACATCCACATCACTAAAAATTCCTTTATCACTCATATCATCCGGATTACTCATCAAATAAGCAAACACACGAGCCATGCCGCAATTAGCAATAAAATCAGGAATCACACTTACTTTACTATCAGCATAAGCAGCAATAGGACCCACAAAAATTTCCTTATCCGCAAACGGAACATTGGCACCACAAGCAATCAACTCCAAACCATTATTAATTAAATGTTCTAATTGTTGATGCTGTACCAACCTCGATGAAGCAGCCGGAATAAATATATCCACCGGATTTTTCCACATGGTATCTCTTAGCTCGGTCGAAAGCTGTGCATTCACACCTTGTAACAGATGGCTTTGCCTGTCATTAATTAGTTTTTCAATGGTTGTATGATCAAAACCCTTTTCATTAATAACTCCCAGGTGATGATCTAAAATTGCGGTGATGATTGCTCCTTCCTTACTTAAATAAAAACCTGCTGCAGCGCCCACATTTCCCCAACCCTGCACAAATACCTTTTTGCCATTTACGGTTTCTCCCCGCTGTTTATAATAATGCAATACTGAGGAAGCAACACCGTAACCTGTAATCAAGTCAGCAACGCGATACGTTTGTGTTCCTTGTGGTAAATAATTCTTATCAGTCACAATTTTAGAAACGCCATGCTGAAGTTTTTCAATTCGTTGTTGCTTATCGTTTCCTTCACTGTGAAAGTGTCCATTCACTACACCCTCTTGTGGATGCAGTAATCCCAACTTATCAGTAACCGGAATCACTTCATGAATTTCGTCAATATGCAAATCACCACCGGTTCCATAATAATTTTTAAGCAAAGGATACACAGCTTTAAACCACCGCTGCAAAACTTCTGGCTTGCGCGGATCTGTTGGATCGAAGTTGATACCTGATTTAGCTCCTCCGATTGCCGGACCGGAAACAGTAAATTTTATCTCCATTGTTTTTGCCAGCGATTCCACTTCACGCTCATCAAGCCCCTTTCGCATTCTGGTTCCGCCACCAGCAGCTCCTCCACGTAAAGAGTTAATCACAACCCAGCCTATAGCTTCGGTGAAAGGATCTTTCCATTCAAAAATTATTTCCGGCTTCTTGTTTTCGAATTGTTTTAGTCGTTCCAACATAGGCCGGCAAAGTTAAATTTTATCACAAAGCATATTTTATTGAAATAACATTAAAAAAATTTGTTTTTATAAAATGAATCTTTTTTACATTTGTCATTGTATAAGGATTTGACCGTATACGATTTCAGTTAAAAAACACAAAAACTAAAGTTCATCTTACTATAAACTAATATCATTCTGTAAGCCTTTGACCCTATCTTTACTCAACAATAAATGAAAACAAAGAAGACCGAAAAAGCACCTGCTTCCAAGTCAAAAAAAACGGGAACTGATGCAAGTCGCGCCCGTAAAATGGAGCCGCTTAAGTCCAAAGAATTAAAAAATCAAAATTTTGATTCTGATGAAGACGAAGAACCAAATCCTGAAATAATGGAGGACGACTTCAAAAATTTTGAAGACTTTGAAGAAATGGATGACGATGACGATGATTATTAGTCATTAAGCTTTGTAAAGTGCTCCGCTAACATGGTTGCGTTTTGCACCAGTTACGCTGCTTAGCACATTCTCCTCTCCACATTTAAATAGTACTCCAAGAAAGGCAAAAATTATTGCCTCTTTAAATGCTATTGTCTTTTCATCAGGAATTACAATCTGATGTTTAGTGGCTTTCTGTAGCAAATTCATCAAGTATTTATTAAAAGCTCCTCCACCTGTAACCAAAACTTTTAACTCCTCAGCATTTGGTCGACCAATTAACGCACTATCAATAGCTGCTACAAGTTGTCGAACAATATGATTGCAAACAGTGCAGGCTTTATTTTCGAGAGCCATATTGGAGTTTAGTACCAGAGGTAAAAAAGTTTTATCAATCCACTCCCTTCCAATTGATTTGGGGAATGTTTGTTTATAATAATCAAGCTGATTTAGAACGTCCAATAATTGCTTATCCGGCAATCCTGATGCAGCAAGCTTTCCATCTTCATCATAACTTTTACCAGTTAAAGCGGCCAGTTCATTAAGCACAATATTTACCGGACATACATCAAATGCAATTCGTTTATCGCTTTTCTGATAGGAAATATTTGCAATACCTCCCAGGTTTATACAAACATCATATTGGTTAAACAGCAACCTATCGCCAATGGGCACCAAAGGAGCACCTTGTCCACCCAGTGCAACATCTTTACTTCTAAAATCGCAAACGGTATCCACTTGCGTAATTGCAGCAATCTGCGAACCATCACCAATCTGAGCAGTAAATCCGTTATGTGGCTGATGAAAAACGGTATGCCCATGTGAAGCAATTAAATCAGGAATAAGATGATTAGAATCAATAAATTTTTTGGCAAGCGTTCCAAACAAACGACCTAAGTCGGCATGTGTTCTAGCATATAAAGCTGCATCAGTCAGCATAATCGTTGCCAATCGTTTTTTCCAATCAGCTGAATACGCTTTGGTCTCCGATACTTCAATTATATAATTCCACTTGTTATCTCTTCTGGTAAACCTGCAAAATGCCAAATCAACTCCATCAAGCGAGGTACCCGACATGATTCCGACAGCAGAAATTTCAATTTCCTTCTCCATATATTTTCTACAATAATAACAAGAAAAGAAAAGTTTGAAATCAGCTGCCGGATCTAACTGTTAATCGATTAAAATATTTATTACTGATTCGCTAAATCATCTGCTTTACGCTATTTTCGCACCTTACCATAAATAAACGAACTCATGTTATTTCAACTCAGCGAAGAACATTTAATGATACAACAGGCCGCACGCGATTTTGCACAAAACGATTGTTTGCCCGGTGTGATTGAGCGTGATGACAATCAAAAATTTCCAAAAGATCAGATTAAAAAAATGGGGGAACTCGGTTTTTTAGGAATGATGGTTGACCCTAAATATGGCGGTGGCGGAATGGATACCATTTCCTACGTACTGGCAATGGAAGAAATCTCCAAAGTGGATGCCTCGTGTTCAGTAGTGATGAGTGTGAATAATTCATTAGTTTGTTGGGGGTTGGAAACATTTGGTAACGAAGAACAAAAACAAAAATATTTAGTGCCGTTAGCAAAAGGAGAAGTGATTGGTGCATTTTGTTTATCAGAACCGGAAGCTGGTTCGGATGCAACTTCACAACGCACCACAGCCATTGATATGGGCGATCATTATTTATTAAACGGAACCAAAAACTGGATTACCAACGGAAGTTCTGCTACCTATTATTTAGTGATGGCACAAACAGATGCAGCCAAAGGTCACAAAGGAATTAATTGTCTGATTGTAGAAAAGGGAATGCCGGGTTTTACCATCGGACCGAAAGAAAATAAATTAGGAATTCGTGGTTCTGATACACACTCATTAATGTTTACAGATGTAAAAGTTCCGAAAGCCAACCGTGTTGGAGAAGACGGCTTCGGATTTAAGTTTGCCATGAAAACCTTAACCGGAGGAAGAATAGGCATTGCAGCACAGGCATTGGGAATTGCATCGGGTGCCTACGAATTGGCACTTAACTATTCAAAACAACGTAAAGCATTTGGAAAAGAGATATCACAACATCAGGCCATACAATTTAAACTAGCCGATATGGCTACTCAGATTGAAGCAGCTCGTTTGCTTTGTTTAAAATCTGCCTGGATGAAAGACCATAAAATGGATTATGCACTGAGCAGTTCGATGGCAAAATTATTTGCCTCAAAAGTGGCAATGGACACTACCATTGAAGCCGTGCAGATTCATGGTGGTTATGGTTATGTAAAAGAATTTCATGTGGAGCGCTTGATGCGCGATGCAAAAATTACTCAGATTTATGAAGGCACTAGCGAAGTGCAGAAGATTGTGATTTCGAGAAGTGTGTTGGGGTGATTATCAATTAATCAAAAGCCTCTAATACTTTTTCCATCTTCACTCCTCTTGATCCTTTAATTAAAAGAGTGAATGTGTCATCTTTCATTTTAGAAAAATATTCGGTTGCTGCAATTGAATCATTGAAATGACGAAAATGAAATTGCGCTGCTATCGCTTTAAATTGAGGTCCAACAAGAATTACTTCTTCCAATTTCATTTGATTCAATAGTTCACCGATTTGATTATGTTCCTTTTCGCTTTCCTCTCCCAATTCCAACATATCACCTAATGCCACAATTTTTTTTCCGGCAAAAGAAGTTTCAAAATTTACCAGTGCTGCTTCTACACTTGTTGGGTTTGCATTGTATGCATCTAAAACAATGGTGATATTATTTCTTTGGATTATTTGTGAGCGCTGATTGGAAGGCACATAATTTTCAATGCCGAACTTAATTTTTTCAGGGGTAATTTTCCACTCAGATCCAATTGCTACTGCGGCCAACACATTTTCCAAATTATAGTTTCCGGTTAGTTGGGTGTTTATTTCCATTTGAAAAGGTTTCGTAATTTGAACTTTTAAAAACGAATTATTATTCCCTGCAGTGCCGGAATATTTTACGTCACCGCTTGTTCCATAAGTAACAGTATTATTATACCCCCTTATAATATCTTTCAGCTTATCACTATCGTTATTAATAAAAATAATTCCGTTGTTGTTGCGCAAAAAATCATACATCTCCCCTTTCCCTTTCTTAACTCCCTCTTCTCCACCAAAACCTTCTAAATGTGCTTTGCCAATGTTAGTAATCATACCTTGGTTAGGTTGTGCAATGTCACACAGCAATTCAATTTCCCTTTGGTGATTGGCTCCCATTTCAATCACGGCTACTTCGTGAGATTTATTTAACAAGAGCAATGTTAAAGGTACGCCTATGTGATTGTTGAGATTGCCTTGTGTTGCTAATACATTGTATTGCTGTTTTAATATAGAATAAATCAACTCTTTGGTAGTGGTTTTACCATTACTTCCAGTTAAGGAGATTACCGGAATATTTAATTCTTTACGATGATGTGTTGCTAATGCTTGTAAGGCAGTTAACACATCATCTACCAGAATTATTTTTTCATTGCGTGAATCATTTATTGCTTCATCAACAACTACAATGGCTGCGCCTTCATTCAAAGCCTTTGCGGCAAATTTATTGCCGTTAAAATTTTCTCCTTTCAATGCAAAAAAAATACACCCAGGAATTATTTTTCGTGTATCGGTGCAAACAACAGGATGTTTTAAAAAATGCTCGTATATTTCGTTTATTGGATTCATAAGTGATTACATGACAAAGTAAATTGAAAAACAAATCCCTTCACTGAATCACACTGTCATTTATGAAAGGGATAGACAAAAAAAATCCCCGGTAAATTACCGGGGAGGCTATTAGATATTTTGATATTATTATTTCTTTTTCTTCTGATCAAAACCAACCGGACTTCCAACACGTGCCATTGCACAACGGAAACCAATAAAATCTGTTGCCTGATCTTCATCCAGAAATCTACGGGTACCAGGCGCCATATAATAAGCACGGTCTCTCCAAGATCCACCTTTGTAAACTCTTGCCTTGTCGCTTACCAATGAAGATGTTCCGCTATTATAAGTAGAATATTCAGGCTCATCACCATCCTTGTAATTCATGTTATCGGCTTTCTGATAGTTTCTTCTTGTTGAAGCTTCTGTTTCTGTAACATCTCTAAATTGCACACGACCTAAACTATCCTTCTCAGCAATTTGACCTTCTTCATCGGTTACTTGTGTTTTAAACACATTACCACGATAAGAGTTGAAATCTGCAAAATCTTCTGCTGAAAGAGGGCGATAAACATCGCTTACCCATTCAGCCACATTACCACCCATATTATATAAGCCATAATCGTTTGGAACGTAGGAGAAAACTGGCGCAGTAATACTGGCATTATCATTTAACATACCGGCTACACCCATATTATCACCTCTACCTCTTTTGAAGTTAGCAAGCAATTCGCCTTGGTATTTATCATCTCCATTTCGCACACCGTGACCATTCCATGGATATATTTTACGCTCAGTAACACGTTCAAAAACTGTATTTCCAATTAATCCTAATGATCCATATTCCCATTCAGCTTCTGTTGGGAGTCGGTAACGAGGAAGAAAAATTCCATCTTCCATTTTTACTTTACGGGTATCGTTATTAGGATTCAAATCTCTTAATGGGTTTTTTACTAGACCCTCGTATTGACCCGCTAAATAAGCATCAGTATTAAAATTATCCTCATTAACCTGTGCTGGATTCTCTCTAAGAATTCCTTCACGGATTAAAATACGCTCGTTAACTCGATCTGTTCTCCAAGCACAAAAATCGTTGGCTTGTAACCAGTTTACTCCAACAACAGGATATTGCTGATAAGCAGGATGACGTAAATAATATTCTACATAAGGTTCGTTAAACGCAAGCTTGTCACGCCATACCAGAGTATCCGGCAATGCTCTCTTGTAAACTTCAGGATAATCGGTTCCAAAAACGCGGCTAATCCAGTAAATATACTCAAGCCAATGAATATTAGCTACCTCAGTTTCATCCATATAATAAGAGGAAACAGTAACTCGTCTGGGAATATTATCCCAATCCTGAATAATATCTTGTTCGGTACGACCCATTGTAAATGTTCCGCCTTCAACCAAGATAAGTCCAGGTCCTGTTTCTTGTTCGGTGTAGTCAACAACTTCGAAACCACCGTTCTTTTCATTGTTATACTCCCAACCTGTTAAATTGGAGTTTCCTCCTCCGCCCGAATTGCAAGAGGATAAAATCATTAATCCTAACGATAGGATAGGAAGCAAATGATTTTTAATTTTCATGTGTTTATGTTTTGTTGATGCAAATATGATAAATAATAACTAAAAGCTAGGACAGTTTATTGCTCTGAATCTTTTCTTTTTGGGTCTACACTCAAACTGTAATCCAAAACTTAACTCGTGTGAGCC
Source organism: Bacteroidota bacterium (assembly GCA_031409815.1). Lineage (GTDB taxonomy): Bacteria > Bacteroidota > Bacteroidia > AKYH767-A > OLB10 > JANLUX01. Next base: position 3,015 of record JANNXV010000308.1, on the reverse strand, counting down.
ACCTGTAGCATTGCTTAATTTAGATACAGTAACATCATAACTATATCCGAATTTCATTATTCCTTTTTGAATTCCTACAAGTGCAATAAACGAATCGCTGGAGATTAATTTGTCTTTGCCAAAATTTCCTCTATACCAAATACCTCCAATTATAGGAGAATGCAGCATATACATTCCTATATTGATTTGATTGAAACTTCCTTGTTGTTGATACAAAATGTTTGGAGAAATATAAGTACCCTCATCTCGGTCAATGCTACCACGATAACCTGAATAACCTCCACTTAATGGTAATAATGCACCTAAATGAGCAGTAACTTTCATGGGCAACTCACTGGAGCCTACTACAACAAATGCTTCGTCTGGTTGGGTAAGATGGTTAACTGCAACACCACCATATACCTTGGAACTATATGCCAATACCCCGGCAGAGAAATCGGCAAACGACTTTGATTCACTTGGACGTGTTTCCTGAGTCGCATAAACGTAACCATATCGTGGATCAATCATATCACCGAAAGTGAGTTTATCCCAATCAAGACTTTTTTGAACATATGTTGCCTGCAATCCAAAACGCATTGAAAACTTTCTATTAATGTTTAATTGATAAGCATACATACCGCTAATATTGGTTGTAGCCAGTGTGCCCTCTCCAGCCTTATCTGATAATACCATTAAACCAACACCTCCGCTAATGGCATCAAAGTGTTGATCGTATGAAGCACTACTGGTGATATAAGCCTTATTTAACGATGGCCACTGATTTCTATAATTTATTCCAACTCTGGGGCAACGAGCCGAGCCAGCAAAAGCCGGATTAAGGTATAACGGATTTGCATAAAACTGGGTAAATTGTGGATCTTGCCCAAAGCAAAAAATGCTCATAAAGCTAAATCCGAGAATTAGTATTCTTTTAATCATACTGTCAATCTGTTTTCTACAAGTGTTATACGATAAATACTAAATTTGTTACACAATTACAATAATATTTAGTTCGACTCGTTCAGAATATGGTTTTATTAAAACTTAATTAAGCGCGAGTTGTTTAAAATATTACCACAAATATAAATTTTTTAATATACACGAATGTCAGATAATCTCATAAACCTTACGAAATTAATTTCATCGAATGAATAGAGTTAAAGGCCATCATCATTTTTATAACGCAGTTTGCTTTCTTATATTTTCTTTATCGATGCTATTTTTTAGTAGTTATGGTCAGAATTCCGAAACAAAACACTATGATATTAAATGGCTACCCAGTGTAAAAGAAAAAATTACAGCGAATGAAAGCGTTGATATTTTAAAGTTCGAGAATGGCGTTTACCGTCAAGGGAATGATTTATTTCCACGGATGAATATTTCATTACCTTATAAATACAAAGGATACAATGTAAAATCTGAGATTGCTAATGCGGTGTTTGAAAACATTAGTAATACTGAAACGGCAAGCCTTATAAATGAGGTACCTGAAGAAATTCAAATATCAACCAACATTTCTGAAGAAAAGATGCGGAGTCAATTGTTTGTGACCATCTTGCCATTAAGAAGGAACTCTCAAACAAAAAGCATTGAGAAACTCGTGAGTTTCGACTTAGTGCTAAAGCAAGGTGCACCATTATTAAATACTGCTTCTGCGGCAAAAACCTATGCCTCCAGTTCGGTTTTAAATTCAGGGTTGTGGTATAAAATTGCTGTAACACAAAACGGAATTCATAAAGTAACATACAGTCTGCTACAATCTTTTGGCATTAACCCATCTAATTTGCCTATACAAAATTTACGACTGTTTGGTAATGGCGGAGGTGCACTACCTGAAAAAAACTCAGACTTAAGAATTGACGACCTGTCGGAAAATGCAATTAAGGTAGTTGATTTAAATAGCAATGGACTGTTTGATGTTGATGACTATTTTCTTTTTTATGGTGAAAGTCCTCATACATGGAGTTTTACTACCTCCGACAAACGCTATCACCACAAGAAAAATATTTATAGCGATTCCACCTACTATTTCATCAGTCCTGATGCCTCTATTTCAACACCACCAAAAAGAATTTCATCGGTACCAAGCCAGCCTTCGAGCCCAGGCGATTTAACCATTTCTTCTTTTGTTGATTATGATTATCACGAAGAAGATTTACAAAACTTTATTAAATCGGGACGTGAGTGGTTTGGAGAATTATTCAGTGTCAACTTAAACCAACGATTCACTTTTACATTTCCCAATTTAATACCTGGCAATGTGTATTTAAAATCAAGCGTAATGGCACGCACGGTTTGGGGTGGTACAGGTGCGGTATATAGTCAGTTTGCTGTTAGAAACGGTTCTTCTACTGTACTTACTCAATCCATTGCAAGTGTAACAGCTTCTTTTTTAGCCGACTACGGCTACCCAAAAATTGATAACACTACCTTTTTAGCCAATAATTCAACCATCAATCTTGATTACAATTTTGTTCCATATAACTCTACTGCATCAGGATGGCTGGATTATGTAGAGCTCAACGTTAATCGAGAGCTTACTTTGTCATCTAGCCAATTCTTTTTCCGCGATCGTGACACAACAGGAGCAATAACTCAAAGAAATTATACAATTAACAATGCAAAAACCGGGCTGATGCTTTGGAATACATCAGATCCAACAACGGCATACGAACAGCAATTCAATTTAAATGGAACACAGTTAAATTTTGTTCAACAGTTAGGCGCATCAGCTCAGGCTGATTACCTATTATTTGATGGCAATTCTTATAATATTCCTGTTTTTTCAGGAAAAATTGAGAATCAAAACCTTCATGGCTTGGCGCAAACGGATATGATTATTGTTGTTTATCCTGAATTTTTAGCAGAGGCACAACGCTTAGCCGACTTTCACGTTCAGCATGATAACTTACGTGTTGTGGTAGCTACCTCTGATCAGGTATACAATGAATTCAGCAGTGGAGCATTGGACATTTCTGCCATACGCGATTTCGCTAAAATGTTTTACGATCGTGGTTGGTCTACTGCAGCATT
>JANNXV010000307.1:0-4772 GCA_031409815.1 Bacteroidota bacterium | reverse complement strand
CATCCTAATGCCGAAGAAGCAACACAAACCGAACCGCCCGAAAAACCACTGTTGTAAGTGATGGATACCGAGGTGTCGGCTGATGTATAAGGAGAAGGTTGTCCATTAATAAGCGTGCCCACTGGAGAAGTCCAATTGTAGAGATAGGCTCCATCAACTTTCCTGGTAGAATATGTATATGCGCTGCCAATGCATACTTGAGCAGCACCAGCAATAGGATTTGGTAATGAAGTATAGTACCGTGTCCATTGGCATCTGCTTGCACTGCTTCCGCAAGTATTAACAGCATTTACACAAACTGTATATCCGGTATATCCTGATGTTTGCGGAACTAACACAAACGTGAGGACAACTGCCGTGTCAGGCGTTAAGTATGGAGATGGATTGCCATTAATTAAAACTCCGGGAGGTGCTACCCAATTATAATTTTGGGCATCAGCAACGCTCCTGATATAATAAGTATATGGTGTTCCTAAACATACAGCTTCGGGCGCAAAAACTTTTACTACAGAAACCGGAGCACTTGCTGAGGTAGTGACATTAACTGTATCTGATTTAGCTGAACAACCACTTGCATTTACCAAATTCACAAAATAATTTCCTGAAGTTGATACTATTATGCTTTGAGTGTTTGCCCCTGTACTCCAATTATAGCTACTCCATCCTGGTCCTGCATCAAGAGTTAATGTGCCATTTCCACAAATTAATGTTGATCCGCTTTTAATAATTGTTATTGCAGCTAATGGCGCACCGTCATTGATAATAATAGTTTTTGTGGATTGACATCCTCCTGCAGCTGTTACTGATACTGTATAGATGCCAGCATTTATATTGCTGATGTCTTCAGTTGTAGCACCGTTGCTCCACAAGAATGTGTTGCCACCACTTCCACCTACAGGTATCAAATTAATGGACCCGTCATTACCACCAAAGCAACTCACATCATTATGTCCTTCTAATAAAGTTGGTGCGATACATCCACAAGGATTTACGATAACAATTGTGTTTGCAGGATTACTGCAACCAAAACTATTAGTAACAATTACATTATAAGTTCCACTCAAACTTGTTGTTGCATTTGGTATCAAGATATTTTGCAATGTAGAATGATAGTTATTTGGACCGCTCCATAAATAGGAAGTTCCATTACTTGCAGTTAAATTTAAATCAGTACCTGCACATATTGGTGAATTGCTTCCTGCACTTGCATCAGGTTCTGGAAGAATAGTCACATACATACTATCAACTACATCGGTGCATGGCCCGTTTGGATTGTTTGAAGTCAGATAAATTTTAACATGACCAGCTAATGAATCACCAGAAGAAGGAGCATAAGTTGCATTCAATGAGCTAGCATTCGTTATTATACCGCTACCACTCGTTGACCATGTAGTACTTTGAGCATTTACTTTTGATCCTGATAAAGTCAATATTGCATTTGAACAAACTTCAGCGCTATCTGGTCCAGCATTCACACTGTAATGTGGATTGAACCAAATAATCATTGAGTCTGTATTGTAAGTGCATTCTGAGGCAAGGTCAACCATCTTTTCATAAATTTTTACAGTGCCATTTGCAATATCTGCATTCGAAGCCGTGTAATAGATGCCATACAAATTCGAACTACTAAATGTTCCGCTTCCTGATGTTAACCATTGATAACTTAAAACGGAATAAGAATGACTGTTGGTAGACACAGCGGAAGAAATGTAAGTCAAGGTGTCGCCACAAATATCTGCTCCAACATCTACAACTGCATATTTATATTTTAGAATCATACTTTCACTTACTGCCGGGCAAGGGCCTGCCGGATCATCCGAAGAAATGGTTAGAACCATATAGCCGATAGCTTTATCATTGGCAGAAAGCACATAGTAAGTCTGTGCGGCATTGATGTTTCCAAAAGTACCAGAGCCGCTTGTTGACCATGTAACGCTCTGAACAAAGGAGGTTACACCAAACAGATAAATTGTATCTAAAGTTTGGTTGCATATTGTTTGATCGATACCTGCATTTACAAAATATTGTGGGTCGAACCATATCTTAACTGTGTCGGGTGTAAATGTACAATTGCCATTGGGGTCAATAGGTGTTAGCACCAAGTTTACAAATCCGGCAGATAAGTCAGCACCGGAAGCATTATAAGTTGCATTGTATGAATTGGCATTTACAAAAGTTCCGCTACCCAATGTGGTCCAATGTGGATTAGCCGCATAACCTGTAATTATACCATTTACAAAAACTGTTGCACTTGAACATTGATCGGCACCTGCATGAGCAATGGCATCAGGATTATAATACAAAGTGATTTGATCGCTAACTGCACCACATGGTCCCGTTGGATTATTAGAAGTTAATGTTAGTGTTACTGTTCCTGCTAATGAATCAGTTGATGATAAAGTATAAATTGCATTCAATGCATTTGCATTATTAAACGTTCCGGTTCCACTTGTTGTCCATGTTCCGCTTGATGCACTTCCGCCAACCGAGCCATTCAGATTTGCAATTAATGTATTGCATAATACTAAAGAAGGCTGTCCGGCATCAATTGTTGCATTCTGGTCTACAACAACAGTTTGCGATGCTGTGTTACTACAACCATTTGCATCTGTAAAATAGTAGGTGATAATGTGTGAGCCAACAGTAGCAACTGAAGGAGTAAATCCACATTGAATGTAGCAGTAGACTCCGGCACCACCATAACCACCTCCAACAGGAGTTCCTAATCCGCTTGTGCTAAGATTTATTCCTGCATCGGTAAAGCAAGTGTGATTATTATCTGAAGGATACATTGGAGCGAATGCAACAATGGGTAGTGGATTAACAGTAACCACTACTGAATTTGAACTTGTGCAGCCACCTGTTGAAGTAATCGTGCAAATATAAGTTCCACTTGTGGTGATAGTTGTGGTTGGTGTGCTTGCTCCGTTACTCCAATTGTAATTTGAATATCCTGCACCTGCATCCAATGCTACACTTCCACCTACACAAAATGTTGTTGGGCCATTGGCTGTAATACGTGGTGCAGTTCTAAACACCGCCCTGATGGTATGGTTTACAATTACATTATTAAATTGATAGGATGCAGGATTGCCAATATAACCTCCATCTACAAATACGCTATCAATTAAAAAACATGGATTTGGTGTGATGCTAAATACCGGACTTGTTCCCTGATTTACAACTACAGTTCCTGATGGGCTTATGCTTCCACCCGAACCTGCTGTTGCAGTTATAGTCCATGTAATTAGTTTAAATGTAACATGAATAGTATGATTTACAATCACATTATTGAATGTGTATGAGTTTGCATTGCCGGCATAAACCCCGTTAACATAAATACTGTCAACTACGTAATTTCCATTAGGTGTAAAATTATAAGTCTGTGTTCCGTTATAAACAATTGAAGTTGTGCCTAAAGGCGAGATGATTCCATTTGCACCATTTGTTGAAACAATATTAAGATTTGGTGGATTCCCAGCGCGCAATACAATTGAGTTGGTGCGGTAAAAAACATTCCAGAATAAACCACCAGGAATTGCTTGTCCGGTAATAGTTGCAAAAGTTCCTACACGTAAATTATGTTTTTCGATTACAACACTATCACCAAGCCCGGGAATGAATCCGTTTATCAAACTGATGTTTAATGTTCCGTTGATAGAATCTGTATTTGATACAAAATTATTATCAATCTGATCGTGCTGCGTGCCTGCTGTTAAACCACCAACTTCTATGTTCCAGATTGATGTCGTACCATTTTTAATTTTTGCATTGATCTGCAAAATTCCAGGAGAAGCGCCCGGTGTAATTGTTCCATTATTTGTAAATAGATTTCCAAGATTGTTTAAATAGGTAGCACCTTTTATTAAACCTCCGCTGTTATTTGTGAACGAACCTGTACCATGATATAATTGAGCATTAACTGAAATTGTTCCGTCATTCGAAACATTTCCATCCAACCTTTGATAAGCAGTTACACTAGGATTTGGATCACTCTGAATTATTCCGGTTGATGTATTTGTTAAAACACCTGCACTCACGGTAAGATAGCTATAGTAATAATTGTTGGCTGTGTTATATAAACGAATCAAACCGTTATTAGTGAACCCGTTGGAAAAAGTTAGAAAACTATGCGACTCCAATCCATCAAATAATAATTTAGATGAAGTGGTATTTGTAAAAGTGCCTGAAAATGTATTGGGGTTTGAATGAACTACAAGGGTATCGGTGTTATTCAGGTTTGCTGAAATTGTATTGCTACCACTCAAACGAATTTTCTTCGCATTGCTTATGCCACCAAGATTTGTTGCCAGCGTTGATGAATTAAAATACGTTACAATTAAAGGCATTGTTGCTGTATTGAATCTAGCTGTTGCATTATAAAAATTAATCTGACTTGAGGGAGAAGTTGCAGTGCCACCATCCCAATTCCAGATACCGTTATACACTTCAAGATTGTAACCACCCGTAAAATTTATTGTTCCTGTGTTATTCGATGCACCTGTACTTGTGTAATGCCGTAGGGTATAATTAATATTCATTGTTCCCAGATTATTCAATGCTGCATCCAACCTTTGATAAGCTGTCACACTCGGATTGAGGTCGCTCTGTATTATTCCTGTTGATGCATTTGTTAAAACTCCGGTACTCACAGTAAGATAGCTATAGTAATAATTGTTGGCTGTGTTATATAAACGAATCAAACCGTTATTAGTGAACCCGTTGGAAAAAGTTAGAAAACTATGCGACTCCAATCCATCAAATAATAATTT
>JANNXV010000306.1:0-3140 GCA_031409815.1 Bacteroidota bacterium | reverse complement strand
TTTAATTTTTCAAATGACATAATAATTTTTTAAAGAGTTTAAATAAATAATAGGTGTTGTTCAGACACATCAAATTTTGTGACTTTGCTTAAAAAAAAATCCAATAAAGCTAAAGGAGAAGATTTTTTGCAGAAGTGTTACGTAAGGGCTTTAAATTTTGCATCCCTATAAAGTGCGTAAACCTTTTAAAGATGCGGTGTTGCTTACTAATCAGTAAAACAGTTTAACTGAACAAGCTGATGCAAAGATAGTCTAATTTGTGGCTGATTTGACATTTGCATAGAAAATAAATTAGAATCATATTAAAAACAATCTTTTCTTTGAGGCAATTTTATTTTTGTTGTGTGGTAAACATTTGTAAACTAAAAAAATAATTCTTTAGATATTAAGCAGATATTTATAAATCTAAAACAGGTCATTAAAATTTATATTAAACGATTATTTTATTTCATTCAATTCTTTCTCAATTGTTTTAACAACTTGTTCTTGAGCTTCTATTTTTGTATTAAAATCTGTTTGTTGTTTCTTTAGCGTTTCGTTTTTTTGTTCAAGTTCTCTGATCTCCGTTTTATTTTTATCGACAGTTTTTCCTAATTTATCCAGACTGTTTTCCAAATCTTTTAAATCACTCTTATAATTTTTAAGAGTCTTACTTTCTTGTTCGTAATCGATACTTTTCTTATCCTTAATTGCACTTACTGTACTTTGTTGATTATTGATTTGTTCTGTTTTTGAAGTTTGTGCAGCCTTGTTTGCCTCCATTTTTGACTCGTAATTCTCTATTTCACGTTGGTTTTTCCCAATAGTTTCAATATTTTGATTCTCATCTTTCATATTGTTTTCCAACTGCTTTTTAATTTCCTTAAGTTCTGCATTTTCAGCTTCGAGATTTCGGGCAACATTTTTTTTGTATTCATTAACAGCAAAATCACGTAAGGATTTTTTTAAGGCTGTTACCTTGTCAACATCACTGGTCTCGCTTAAAAATGTAAGACTATCTTCTGAAACAAAAACGGTCATATCAATTCCTTCGTTAGTTTCTAAAAATTTCGAATAAACAATAAATGGTTTAACAGAAAAATTCTTGTTTACCACTCCATAGTTGATTATTTCTCCTTCAATTTCTTTAGCACCAGCTTTAGTATTTAGTTGAAGTTGTTTTTTATAAGCAGACTTAACTTCTTTTAATTTTCCTTCCGGAATCATTACATAAAAGCCAGGTTGTTCTCCGCGACTCATTTTTTTTGTTACCGGTTTAACATTTATCTCCTTTTGAGCATAAGCACTAATTTGGATAACCATCAAAGCGAAAAGAGCTGATATTAATATTTTGAAATTCATAAATTGAGAATTGTAATTTGTTTTGCGAATATAATGTTGTTTGCCAAATAATTGTAATTAGTAAAATGAATGGATTGAATTATTCTTGAAAATCATTCAGTATTATCGATGCTTCTTCAGTATTACTTGACTCTGCAATTAGTTGATTAATGGTTTGCATTTCTATTTTACTTAGATATCTCCATTCACCAACTTTAATTTCATCTAAATTAATATTCATTATGCGGATACGTTTTAATTTATGAACGGAGTACCCTAATTCCTCGCACATTCTTCTTATTTGGCGGTTTAAGCCTTGTGTTAATATGATTCGGAATTTGAATTTGCTTAGCCTTTCAACGAAACATTTAAGTGTTACTGTGTCAAGAATTTTTACACCTGCTCCCATTTTTTTTATGAAGTCATCAGTGATGGGTTTATCAACTATCACTTCATACTCCTTTTCATGTTTATTGCCTGCTCGAAGTATTTTGTTTACGATGTCCCCATCGTTGGTAAGGAATATCAACCCTTCAGATGGTTTATCCAATCTGCCAATAGGAAAAATACGTTGAGGGTAATTTAGATAGTCAACTATATTGTCCTTTTTATTTATGTCGGTTGTGCAAGTGATTCCAACTGGTTTATTAAATGCAATGTAAACTGCATAGGGTTTAGTTTTTAATAATACACCTTTAATTTTAATTTCATCTGTATAACTCACTTTGGTTCCCAGTTCTGCAAGCTTGCCATTTACAGTTACCTGACCGAGTTCTATTATTCTATCCGCTTCTCTCCTTGAGCAAATACCAGTTTCACTGATGTATTTATTAATTCTCTTTTGCATTGAAACTAATGAGACGAATTTTTTTTTGATAATTTAAAATCAACAAGGAAGAATTTATTTATTGTTTCTCAATTTTATAGATATAGCTGGTGAAATTAGCATTTCGTTTATTTAAAAAGTGCATTACTTCATCAATAAAGCCAGGCTCAATAGTAGTTTCATAAACCAAATTCGGGAAATGCTTTTTAAAATTGTCAACTCGTTGATTAATATTTTCCGGTTTATTAAAAACAACATAGTTTGGAATCATGTCTGCTGAGGTGGTTTTCATTTTGAGGGCTAAGGAATCAACCGTTTGTAGTGATGTAACAGAGAATTCGTTTTTCCAATTCTTCACATAAAACTTTGGAGGCATGGTATAAGATTCATTATTGGATTCTTCAATAATAAAGTTGTTGAGGTCCTTTTTTGTGGAAAGATATACCATGGATTCTACTCTATTACGATGAGAATAGGCGCCTGATACAAATAATAGTGGAATTGTATTTAATGAAAAGAAGAATATCCAACATCCTCGGTAAAGTTTCAAATGATTTTGCCAATAATTTGATTTGATCATATAGTCGCACCAACCAATACTTCCTAAAATAATAATGAAAGGTATTACTGGCAATATAAATCGTTCCTGTTTGTTAGGAAATGAAGAATGAAATACTAAGAAGATAAAGGCGGGTAGAAATAGGAGGAGGTGTTTTTTCCAACTTCGAACGTAACCAAAAAGGAGAAACAAACTGATGGGAGGAATGCAGATACCACCAATGAGTAAGAGATAATTGTACCATGCCATTTTACCATACTCATTAGCCGCTACAATATTGTAGCGGATATATTCTTTGAATTCCATAAAAGGCTTACCCCAGATAACCATGTCGGTAGATGCTTGCACTGCTACCAATCCAATTGCAATACCAAGCGCTACCAGAAAAGCCTGCTTCCATTTCTGCTGCAGAACAAATACAAGTCCAAAACCAGC
>JANNXV010000305.1:0-23266 GCA_031409815.1 Bacteroidota bacterium | reverse complement strand
ATACAAACTGCTTTTATTGGTGATGTAATACTTGCCACTCCATTAATAGAAAAACTAAAACGTTTTTACCCTGATGCAAGGGTAGATTTTCTAATAAGAAAAGGAAATGAATCGCTCCTAATAGGTCACCCAAAAATCAATACAATAATTATTTGGGACAAGCAAAAAAACAAATTTTTTAATCTGATAAACACTATTAGTACTATCAGAAAAAAGAAATACGATTATGTGATCAACATTCAACGTTTTGCCAGTTCTGGTATAATTACCGCATTTTCAGGTGCAAAAACAACAATTGGTTTTAACAAGAACCCTTTTTCATTTATATTTTCACAAAAAGTAAAACACAAAATCGGGGTTGATGGCAAACAACATGAAGTACAACGAAATTTATCACTGATAGAATCATTTACAGACAATAGTTTCGAAAAACCAAAACTTTACCCATCCAAAAGCGATCATTTTTTAGTAAAAGAATTTCAATCGTACCCATATGTTTGTATTGCACCAACATCAGTATGGTTTACTAAACAATTCCCTTCATCACAGTGGATTAAACTAATCACTCTATTATTAAATGGGTCATGGAAAAATATTGCGAATGACCAAAACAATTTGAAAATATACTTAATTGGCGCGCCAAATGATTACTCTGCGTGCGAAACAATTAAACTAAACTTTAGCAGTAACCAAGTTATTAATTTGGCAGGAAAACTAACATTATTACAAACAGCTTCATTAATGTCAAAAGCTCAAATGAATTTTGTAAACGACTCTGCCCCACTCCATATTTGTTCTGCAATGAATGCCAATACTACAGCAATCTTTTGTAGTACTGTTCCTGAATTTGGCTTTGGACCTTTATCTGATAACCATACAGTTATTGAATTAGATCAACCATTGTATTGTCGTCCATGTGGATTACATGGGTTCAAAACCTGTCCAGAAAAGCATTTTCGCTGTTCGTTTGAAATTAACCTTGAATTGTTTTCAAATAGTGTTTAAAGCATGTTATTTTATGAGAAGCGAAGTATTTATTAAACTAAACCCCTATAATCCACGTTTAAAATAATATATTGCATCAAATTTGTTTTTTTTAATTCATTAAATCACTATTGATTATTCAAACTATTCACGATTAATTTGCATCAACTAAAATTAAAATATAGTACAATGATTGACCAAAAAGAAATCCATCAGGTAAGCCACCTTGAGTTTATAGCCAGGCAAGTTGTAGAAGGATTTATTACCGGATTACACAAAAGCCCCTTTCATGGGTTCTCGGTCGAATTTGCCGAACACCGCATTTACAATACTGGTGAAAGCACCAAACATATTGATTGGAAATTATTCGGCAGAACGGATAAACTATTTACCAAACGATATGAAGAAGAAACAAACCTTCGATGTCAAATTATAATCGACAATTCTTCATCCATGCATTACCCAGAAGTTGATCGAAAAAATCCAAAACTTCAAAACAAAATTAACTTCTCAAGCTATTGTGCTGCCAGCATTATGCAACTTTTAAAAATGCAACGAGATGCTGTTGGCCTGAGTATTTTCTCTGACAAGTTAGAAACCAATACAACTGCCCGATCCAGCAGCGTTCATCATAAATTACTCTACCTTAAAATGGAAGAAGCGATGGCATCGGCAGCCACTCGAAAAAATACCGCTGCAGCTGAGGCACTTCATCAGGTGTCTGAAAGTATTCATAAAAGGTCATTGGTAATAATTTTTAGCGACATGTTTGATAATATAGCAAATGCACAAGATCTCTTCAACAGTTTACAGCATTTAAGGTATAATAAGCACGAGGTAATATTGTTTCATGTTGTTGATAAAAGCCTCGAACTAGATTTTAATTTTGAAAACAGACCCTACCAATTTGTTGATCTCGAAACTGGTGAAGAGGTGAAGGTGCATAGTAATCAGGTTCGTGAGAGTTATCTGGAAGCAATGAATAAATTCAAGAAGGAGTTGATGCTTAAATGCGCTCAGTATAGAATTGATTTTATAGAAGCTGACGTAAGGAAAGGCTACCAACAAGTGTTGATGCCTTATTTAATAAAACGAGAAAAAATGCTTTAAGTACTTGGGTGCTTTTAAAAAACGATTACATTTGCACCCGTCTTCTGATATTATCAATATTGGTTCGGTAGTTCAGCTGGTTAGAATACATGCCTGTCACGCATGGGGTCGCGGGTTCGAGTCCCGTCCGGACCGCTAAAGTAACTCGGAAGACAAGTAAAAACCCTCTAAGGCTCAATAGCTTATGAGGGTTTTTTATTTGCCAGGTCTTGAATGAGGGCAACATAATTACAAAAAGCATTTATTAATACATAGCATTGAAATTTAAATCAGTCGCTGCTTTTATTACAATTTTAACTACACCAACTAAAATATTTAACAGATATTTCTGTAAAATACTTCAATCCAAATATTTAATATTAATTTAACATCTTTGTAGAGAAATGAACATGTACAACCATCAAATAAAAAAAATGAAAACATTTTATACATTCCTATTATTCTTCACACTGATTGTCTCATTTTGCAATGCGCAAATAACAATTACTAGTGCAAGCATGCCATCAAGTAATGACACCATTCGTTATTCAAACACATCTGTTGCCGGGTTAAATTACGACACAACAGGATCCAATATGACGTGGGATTTCTCAAATGTTACTCCTTTAAGCCAGGGTTTATATGCATACAAACCATCTTTGCAAATCAATTTCGCCTATTCGCTATTTTTTGGTTTTAGCTCTTACGGTTTAAAAGTTTTAGACAGTTTAAGCCTTGGCACTTTTGCAATAAGTAATGTTTATAATTTCTTTCAAAATTCAACTTCATCTTTCAAGGCGGTAGGCAGAGGTTTAGAATTTACCGGAATTCCAATTCCATCTAACTATTCAGATGATGATGAAATTTATCAGTTTCCACTGCACTTTAATGATTATGACAGTTCTACTTTTGCAGTTTCCTTTTCGCTTACAACATTGCTTGACCTTAATTCAGCAGGTTACAGAATAAATGAAGTTGAGGGTTATGGAACAGTAATAACACCCTACGGAACTTTTAACTGCCTTAAAGTTAAATCAACCATTGTTCAAACTGATACCATCACTATTAGTTCTTTTCCACTGCCTCCCATAACAAGAGTTACCAGAGAATATAAATGGCTTACTACAACCGAAAAAATTCCGGTTTTTGAAATTTCAGGTAGCGTTTTTGGAGGTAATTTTTTACCAACAACCGCTCGTTACCGTGATAACTTCATTGTTTCATTGGGAAACAATGAACTGGGATTTGATCAGAATCAATTGAAAATTTATCCAAACCCTGCCTCTCAAAAAATAACTATTTCAGGAATTGATTTAAACCTAAATGATCAACTATTAATTTCAGACATCACTGGCAAAGTATTTTATCAAACTACAATTAAACAACAATTAAATAATTTAACAGTTGAAATGCCTGAGCTAGCGAACGGAATTTATTTTTTAAATATTCGCAATGCTAATGGAAATCAAGTTAAAAAATTTATCAAGGAATAGATTTATTTTATAAATTTTAATTAAAGCAGACCCAATATCTTCTTGGCAGCTTTTCTTCCTGTTTCTGCTCCACCATTCATATAGCCTTGATAATCGAGGCTGCAATGTTCGCCTGCAAAAAGTAAATTGCCCACTCGCTTTTGTTCTGCTCCGGCAATGGTTGTCCATTGACCTGGTTTATAACAAGCATAGCTTCCTTTAGTCCATACATTACTTGGCCAATGATAGCGTTCGATTTGTCCATTAAGGTGCTGCATCACTCCGGGATAAACCTTATCAACTCCAGGAAGGTGAATATTAATTTGAGATTGAACCGATCCTGTGCCAACAGCAACACCGGCCACACCACCTGAATACAATGTATAACCACCATTCGATCCTGGTTGCAATTCGCTATTATCCCAACCTAATTGAAAGCTTTCATCTGTATAACAACTTCCTCTATATCCCTGCGTATTCCAAACACGTTGGTTAACACCGAAAAATAATTTAGCATTAGTACCATAGCCAAGGTTATCTATTGCGTTACGTTTCCAGGCAGGTAATTGAAATTTAATATCTACTTCGCGAAGCAAAGTAAATGGCAGTGCAAGCACTACAAAATTTGCATCTGTTGTAACTGTGCTGCCATTGGGTTTTTCAAAAGTAAGCAGGTATTTACCGCTATTATTCTTATCCAGTTTCACCAACTTGCGTTCCTTTTTTATTTGGCCACTCAAACTATTAGCTATTGCATTTGGTATTTGTTGATTGCCTCCCTGTATTTTATAACGCTCGTCACTATCGCCAAAAATTGCGAACCCATTAGTTGTATCAGCAGAAAAAAGAAAAAGAAAATTTATGGTGGATTGCTCGTAAGCTTCCAAACCATATTCAGTTACATATGCAACCATTAACAATTCTTTCAGCCAAGGATCGCAGTTTAAATTTTGAATGTATTGTGACAATGGAGTGTTATCGAAAGCAGCAGCATTGCCCGGATTATCGTAGGTGATGCTGTTTGGCAGCGAATCAATATCAGTTTGTATCAATGAAGCCACTGGCAGCAAAGCATTAATTACATCTGCTTCGGTATAATGTTGATTATTGAAAAAGTACGCATCGCTTATTAAACCATTATTACTTGAAACTTGCGTGTCAATTAAATTAAAACCAAACTCTGATGCCAAGTTAATAATATCGGTGTGACCACTATCAATAAACTCGCCCCCTAATTCAGTTTTCAACCCTTGAGCCATAATATTAGATGCAGTAAACATTCGACCGCCTGTGCGATTGCTTCCTTCATAAATAGTGGAATCAATATTTTTCTTTTTCAATTGATGTGCACAGTTTAATCCTGCAATCCCACCTCCTACAATAATGATTTTTGCCATCTGCTTGGAAGCAGCATTGTTAAAATCATTTTCTGAATTCAAATAATCTTCTTCTGTGTTTGGATTACATGATGGTAACAACAAGCCACCCGCTGCTATTAAAGCAGCACTTTTTGTAATGTCACCTACAAATTTCCTGCGGGTATATTCCGATTCTTTATGTTGGGTTATCAAATCATCAACAGATTGATTTTTTCTGGATGCCTGTGATGCAACGCGAAATGCGCGTTGTAACATTTTCATTAAAGGGGTGCGTGCCATAGGTTATAAATTGATGGCACTATATTACAAGATTATTGTTAACCCTGCAAGAAAAATTAATTTAACAGTTCTGAAATATTCCTCTATTACAAACCACATTTGCACGGCCGCAAAAATCACTTCCAATAAAAGGTGTATTGCGCGATAATGAATGAATATGATCAACGGTAAAAGTCCATACTTCGTTCACATTAAAAATAGTGAAGTCAGCAATCTCACCTTCTTCGATTTGAGAAATTGTTAATCCCAAAACTTTGCGTGGGTTTACACTAATTGTATTAATAATTTTCTCCAATGGCATTTTATCTTTAAGAGCAGTATGCAAAACTCCAAAAGCTGTTTCTAAACCTAAAATTCCAAAACCTGCATAATCATACTCCACATCCTTTGATTCAATGTCTTGTGGGGAGTGATCGCTCGCAATCACATCGATTGTTCCATCAGCCACTGCATTAAGCAAAGCATCTATATCAGATTGGGTCCTTAATGGAGGTTTTACTTTATAATTGGAATCGAAACTGTTTAAACTCTCATCTGTAAGTATCAAATGATGTGCATAAACTTCAGCAGTAATTTTCGAACCGCGCTTTTTTGCTTCACGCAAAACATTCACAGCAGCAGCTGTTGAAATTCCTGAAACATGCAATGCTGCATTTGTATATTCGCTTAAACTTATTTCACGCTGCAATGCTATTTCCTCTGCCACAGCCGGAGATCCTTTAAAGCCAAGCAATGTGGTAGTTGCACTTTCATTAGCAAGTGATTTACCAGAGAGATAATCATCATCGGCAAATGCAATTAAGCGCGAATTAATGTTCTCAGCATATTGCAATGCACGCATCATTACTCCGCTATCCTTCACAAATTTTTTATCATCAGTAAAAGCAATGGCTCCTCCTTGTTGCATGTCAAACAGTTCACATAATTCCTTGCCTTCGCGGTTATGTGTTAAACTTCCGGCAGGATATAATGTAGTTAAGTGTGTTTGAGATTTTGATTTCACAAATTCAATATCCGCCCTCGTTTGCAAGGATGGATTAGTTGCGGGCATCAATAACACTGCTGTAAATCCTCCTGCGGCTGCAGCGTTTAATCCAGTTGCAATAGTTTCTTTCTGTTCGTGCCCAGGTTCACGAAAGTTAACCCGCATGTCCATCCAACCAATAGATAAGAACTGGTTCTTTCCATCATAAACAGTTGTGTCGTTTGCACATTCCTTTTGATCAATGCTTGTTGAAATTTTTTTATAGATACCCTTTTCAACATAAACATCACAAACTTTCCGGTGAAACGGATGTCCTTCATTTAGTATCTGTACGGATTTAATAAGGATGTTCATGCTTTCCAGAATCTTAACAATAATATTTCAATCAATAAAAATAATAAAACAAACAGAATACAATATTTCCACAATGATATGCCTTCTGCCATTTGATTTATTTTTTTTGTTAAATCAGGAACATCAGGCTGCATAAGTTGCATATTACTTAGTTTATATTGTGATAATTGTTCAGCAATTTGGTCTGTCGAATAAGATTCAAGAAAAGACTCGGCACGATTGTAATTGAAAGCAACAGCAGATACTGTTTTTGCTCTTGCAATCAAATCATAATTACCAGCATCTTTTACCACATCATTAAAAGAAATAGTGGTGCCTGAAGCAGTTACACGATGATTAGGAATAACATCAAATTGTTTTTTCGCATTTACCAAATGAAATGTTTCGTCACCACTAATTTCAACCTGTGAAAGTGATAATACATCATCCGTTCCTATTGTATATTCAATATCATGTTGCTTAGCACTTAGCAAAGCCATTTGGTAAACAGCCGGAACGAAAACTGCATGTCGTGCCAAATTACTAAATCCGGGTTTTAATGGAGCAGTAAATAGGTAAGCCGTTCCTTTTCCAAATGCATATTGAATTAAAAATGGCGAGCCGCCCTGCAATTTCATTAATACTTGTCTGTTACTCTTTGTAGTTTGTTTTATTTCAAAATGTTTAAGTGCTACCGGATAATCAATGGTGGCTTCCGAATTTTTTGATTTTTCGAATACATCCTTAAATAACGGATGATTACGATCTAGTTTTTCAACACGATCCGAGTTGCTGTTTATCCCAATTAATTCATCAACACCAATACTTTGTAAAAACAAATTGTAAGCATTCAAATCTGTTGAACTATCAGGAAAAATCAATAATTCGCCTCCATTGTTTATATATTTTTCAAGTTCGGATGCAAGGCCTGATGAGATAGTAGGTAAATCATTTAACACGATTAAGTTTTGTTGTGAAAAAGAACTATAATCTACCTGATTGGCTGATGCATTACTAAATTTAAAAAGCGAATCGTTGCCAAACAATGCTTTTAAATAAGGACTTACACTAGTGCCATTAATACTTAGCAGATTTAACTTGTCCTTTACCTGAAATGAGAAATAATAATTATCATCAAACGTAATTGGATGATCAACTATGGTTACTTCGGCCTTTTGCCATCCGGGTTCGTTGATGGTAAAGTTCATTACTGTTGTTGCCGATGACCCGGCAGCGACAGCGATACTAGCAACCGCTCGTTGTCCACCATTGATCACTAGTTTAACCGGAACATTTTCTACATCCTTATCTCCACTGTTTTGTAACCTTACATTTATTTCATTGAGTCGGTTAAGTTGCACCACGGGTGATGAAAACCAACAAGAATCAACAAATAAATTTGCGGAACTTTGAGAGACAAGCGGTAGTAAGGTTACATTTAATGAGGTATCTTGCTGGCAGGCTTGAAAATCAGCAGAGGTTTGCTGGAAATCAGACAGAATAAAACTAAGCTTCGAAGAATTGTTGATAGTGTGAAACACTTCTAGTTGACGGGCCAAGACATCACTTAATTTTCGTGAAGCAGCAGATACTTTTACTTGATCTAAAGCGTCAATAAATTCCTCTCGACTAATTAATCGTTGATGCACCGCTTCAAAATCATTGGTCAGCAATTGAAATCTTGTTGAAGGCGGATAGGCATTTGCAATTTCGCGCGATTTTCTTTTAGCTACTTCAAGCAAAGTTCCTTCCTTACTTATGCCTTCCATCGTAAAAGAATTATCTACATAAATGCTCAATGCATTTTCAGACTTAAGAACCTGATTTTTATTTTGAGGTATAACCGGTTGAGCAAACGCAAATACTAAAAAAGTAATTGCCAATAACCTTGTAGCAAGCACCAGCAAATGCTTTAAGCGCGATCGATTGGTGGTTTCGTCCTTTAGTTCTTTTAAAAAACGAACGTTAGTAAAAAATACCTTTTTATATTTTCGGAAATTGAAAAGATGAATAATAATGGGAATAGCCAGTGCTGCAAGAGCAAACAAGAACTGCGGGACTAAAAAACGGATCAATTTAGATTTTAGATTTTAAATTATAGATTTCAGATTTCAACGGCTGACTGTCCACTGCTAACTGTCGACTGTTTTTAACGGTTGCCAAAGATAGAAAATTGCTCTTGAGCAATCGGTTCAGTTATCAACAAACGATTGTAAATTACTATTTATTTAAGGGTTTGTGTTGCCTCAAGTGGGCTCTATATTTGGGATAGCAGTTCACTGCATAACAAATGAAAACACAGCGCCAATGGCAAAATCAATCATTAAAGATAAAGACCGTAAAATTTTTGTGCTCGACACATCAGCAATATTGTTCGATCATAATGCCATGTTTAATTTTAAAGAACATGATGTAGCCATACCAATTACTGTTTTAGAGGAAATTGATCGATTTAAAAAAGGAAACGATGTAATCAATTTTGAAGCTCGTGAATTTATCAGGGCGCTCGACAAACTAAGTGGAAGTTTTTCGCTTCAGGATTGGATACCATTGAACGGACCCACTAAGGGAAAATTCAGGGTGTTGATGAATGAAAGAAGTAAATTGGATGCGCAAGAAATTTTTGGAGATAAAAAAGCCGATCACCGAATATTAAACGCGGCCCTTTCATTAAGAGATAGCAACCCGGGCCGAAATATTGTGTTGGTAAGCAAGGATATTAATCTACGCTTGAAGGCTAAATCGCTAAACCTGCAGGCAGAAGATTATCGCACTGGTAAAGTAAAAGACATCAGCGAACTATATAAAGGCATGTCATCAATTGAAAATGTGTCTAAAAAAGTAATTGATAAAATTTATCAGGATGGCTGGTGTCAATGGAAAGATGTGGTTAAGTTGCGCCCATTGGCCAATCACTATTTTGTTTTGAAAAGCAAAATGGAGTCAGCCTCTGCCCTCGCCTATTTCAATCCAATTACCGAACGAATTGAAAGAGTAAATAAAGCCAGTGCAAGTGGAATACGTCCTCGAAATGCAGAACAAGCGTTTGCTATACATGCAGTTTTAAATCCTGACGTGTTGCTTACAACTGTGCTTGGGGTTGCAGGCACAGGCAAAACATTGCTTGCATTGGCTTCTGCAATGGAACAAAAAAGTAAATACCGACAGATATTTTTAGCACGGCCAATTGTTCCACTCAGTAATAAAGACATCGGGTACTTACCTGGTGATATAAAATCAAAGATCAACCCTTATATGGAACCGCTTTGGGACAATCTTAAATTTATACAGAGTCAATACAAGGAGTCAGATAAAGAGTTTCAAAAAATTAACGATATGGTAGAGCACGAGAAACTACATATTACTCCGCTTGCTTACATACGTGGCAGAAGTTTAAGCAATATTTGTTTTATCGTTGATGAAGCACAAAACCTTACTCCCCACGAAGTAAAAACCATTATCACTCGGGCTGGAGAAGGCACCAAAATAATTTTTACTGGCGACATTTTTCAAATCGATACTCCTTATCTTGACTCACACAGCAATGGACTCTCAACTTTGATTGATAAAATTAAAGACCAGAATATTTATGCACATATCACTTTAGAAAAAGGAGAGCGTAGCGAATTAGCAAATCTTGCTGGCACTTTGTTATAATAGAATTCACATCAAATCGTTATCAACAAATAAATTATTTGTATTTTTTATTGATATATAGTAATCATTGTATTAAGTTTGTTGAGATGTTTTAATCTTAGTAAATACTGTTATTCAATTGATAGATTACAATGTTTTATATCAAATTTATAGTTAACCTTAAAACCAAATTCACATGAAAAAAATGTTTTTACCAATGCTAATGCTCGTTAGCGGTTCTTGTTTTGCACAAACACCAACAAGGAATTGTGGTACCATGGAGTATTACGAAATGAGAAAGAAAAGTGACCCTTCGTTTGAAAAACGAATGCAAGAAAACGAAATACTAACGCAAGAGTGGATTAAAAACCATACTGACAAAAAGACCAGTTCAGATGTTTCATTTCCTTCATTAGAAGGATTTACTCCTACCGGCAATCAATCAATTGACAGAATAAATTATGCAAATGCCAAAGCGATTTATCTGTTAAAACATCCACAAACAAAAAATTCTCAGACCAATATAAGTGCAGATTTTGATAGAAAAGCGCGGGAAGAAAAAAGAAAATCAAATTCAATAATTACCAAATAACCAATAGGAGAACTAAAAAATGAAAAAACATCTACTCACTATTTTATTTCTAATTTCTACAATTGAAATTGCAAATGCACAATGTCCTTATAATAACCTAGCTTATCTTTCTGGACCAGCTCCTGCAACTGTAGGTGCAACTGTAAGTGCCCCTCAATCATGGGGTGGCGACTACAATACAGTTACTGGAATGGTGGCAGGATACACCTATGAAATAAGTACCTGCGGAACACCTACTTTTGATTCTGAACTAACGATTTTTCCCGCAGGTGGTGGCACAGCTCTGGCTTACGATGATGATGGTTGTGGTGGTACTTCTGCTCCTAGTAAAATTATTTTTACTCCAACTGTTAGCGGAGATTATGATATTTTACTTGATGAATATCCCTGTGCAAACAATCAGATTGATATGACTATGGACATTACCCTGCTTTCGACTGGCGGTGGCAACCCTCCTTCACATTATATACCAGTGGTTGTACATGTAGTTTATAAAAACTCGACTGAAAATGTGAGTACTGCACAAATTATGTCTCAAATAACTGCCATGAATAAAGATTTTCGCAAAACTAATCCTGATTTCTCTCAAACACCAGGAGTTTTTCAAGGTGTAGGGGCTGATCTGGATTTCGAATTCTGTTTGGCAACTGTAGATCCTAATGGTAATCCGACCTCTGGAATTACACGCACTTCAACATCAGTGAATGGCTTTTCTCAAGTAACACATCCTAAATCAACTGCTAACGGAGGTCACGACAATTGGAATCCTACAAAATATCTTAATTTATGGGTATGTGATCTTTCTGGCACCTTATTAGGTTACGCTACGTTTCCTTCTGATTTGTCATCTGCACCACAATTGGATGGGGTAGTAATTGATTACGCTTATTTCGGCACAATTGGAACCACTACTGCACCTTTTGACCTTGGTAGAACTGCCACCCATGAAGTGGGTCATTGGCTTAATCTGCGCCATATTTGGGGTGACGCCAATTGTGGAGATGATTTTGTGGCTGACACTCCTACACAACAACAATCGAACGGAGGATGTCCAACATTTCCACATGTTACATGTTCAAATGGTCCTAATGGTGATATGTTTATGAACTACATGGATTATACTAATGATGCTTGTATGTTTATGTTTACAGCTGGTCAAAAACTAAGAACAGACGCAACTTTATCTGGACCTCGGGTAGGGCTACTAACTGCTTCAGGATGTGGTTCAGTTGGTATTAATGAATTAACAACCACAACAGATTTTAATATGTTTCCCAACCCTGCAAATGAACTAATCACTATTTCGTGGAATGACAATAATAAACCTAATACCTTAAATATTTATGATGTTGCCGGCAGATTAGTTTATACTGAAAACTTAATCATCAACAGAACAAATCAAACAATCATTAGTGTCCGAAATCTTAAAGGTATTTATGCAGTTGAGATTGTTTCTAATCAAAAAAACGAAATCAAAAAATTGGTTGTACAATAGTTAATAATTTATCGACAGAGAAACAAACCTTTCTGCCATAAAGAAGGGTTTTTTTTTTCAAATTCAATATCAACTTACAATCAATAATACCCAACTTTGTTTACTCTATTAAGAAATTAATATTATACTTTTAGCAATTGATATTAAAGTTAAACAACTTTACGAAATCGTTTCATAAAATTTTAATACCATTTCTAATTCAACTCTTATGACCTACCGTGCCTTAGCCATAATAATTTCATGTTTCATCATTTCATGTAATGAAAACAGGCAAACAGAGAATAGTTTAAATAAAACAATTGATTCCAATCAAACCGCTGCATTCGCAATTGCGAATGCTGAACAATCCCTAAATGATAAATCAATAAATTTTCTCTGGCGCGCCAATCAATACGATGCACAATTAAAAGACTCAGTAAGCACAATTATCATTAACCAGGATTTTTGCAATTCTATTTCTGATCCTGAAAAAGCTGCATTGGGCTTTGTGGCTACATTCATTGGTAGTGATTGTGATTTTGATGGACCACCTAGTGATGATTATACTAATTTAAAATGCAAAATTATCAGTGCTCTTGATTTAGGCTCGCAATGTTCCGAACAACATTTAGGATTCTTAAGAAAATGGTTTGCCAACGATGCTGAGTCATTAAAGAAATTAAAAGATTGCCCACAAGTACCTGCCTCTGCAACAAGTCAGAATACATTTGATAAAATAAAATTAACCGTAAAAAGCGACAGTATTTTTGTTTGGTTTAAAGCCAATGGAATTAACCTGGGTTCTGGAGAGTCGTGGAGTTGGACCGAAGAAAATATATTTAAACTAAGTGGAAATAGCATTAACATGATTAAAACAAATAAATCTGAGTTTAAGAGAGAAAAGATTTAATTGAATCAATTTGCGATAATTTAAAAAACTCAGTCAATCAAATTAAACGCTACTTCAATATGATTATTAGTTTTGTCAGCTTGCTAGTAAATTAATTCTTTAACTTAACTACTCTAAGCATTAAATTTTTACAACCATTTATAAGTGTTATTTAACCAAACAACTAAAAACAAAAATTATGGCATCTAAAAAATTATTAGACATTATTGCTAAATGTCAACAACCCGAAATCAAAGCAGACTTTGATTTTTTTAAAGCAAATGTTTACAAGCATACCCTTTTATGGGAAGGCGGTGACAAATTGCACAATGTGGAAGGAGATACCGGAGGCTGGACAAAATACGGTGTAGCATTTAACAAAAACAAAGACTTGTTCGATACGCTTGAAGATTTTAAAGACACTAGTTATGATGAAGCTTCTGCCCTTGCCTTCATGAATTACTTTTTGGAAATACATGCTCCATCAGTGCCAAAAGAAGCACAATTAATGTACTTTGATATCGCTTACAATTGTGGACCCGGAGCAGCGATAAAAATGATGCAGCGCAGTTTGGGACTTAATGATGATGGAGGTATTGGCCCCATAACAAAATCAAAGATGAATGCTGTAACTAAACAAGGTTTATACGAGCAAAGGAAAGCTTATTATAATCGCCTGGTGGAAAAAAATGCAAGTCAAAGTAAATTTCTCAAAGGATGGATGAACCGTGCCGATGATATTTTAAAGAAATAATAGTGATACATTAGAAATCAACTAGGATAATCTTGGTGAATATATAATGATTTGCAGTATATACAATAAACATATCTTGCATATCCTAAATATGTTTCGTAACGTTGAAATAACATAATAAACATATCAACCCACCATATAGTTATTGAGGTATGGTGTTATGAGTTTATGTTAGATCCCCAGCCGTAGTTGTCTGGGGTTTTTTTTGCTATGATTTAATCTGTAATTTTATCTCTCTTAAAAGTCAAACACAAACCACAATTTAATTTTTATTATGAAAATAAAATACATCATATCAGGATTATTAATACTAAGTTTTTTTATCACCACCAGCAGCATAGCACAGCAAAACAGTTTGTTGTTTGATGGTATTGACGATAAAGTTACCATACCCAATAATGCATTATTAAATCCAACCACTTCATTAACACTAGAAGCTTGGATTAACGCTACTGCCTGGAAAGCCCAAATTTTTCAAGGTACCATTATTGGTAAGGATGCAACTAACCAATCGGGTTATGTGCTGCGTTGTGGTGCCAATGGAAAATTAAGTTTCAACGTTGGCAATGGAGGTGGAACATGGACTGAGATTTCGACCAATGCCATTATGCAAACCAATATTTGGTATCATGTGGCCGGTGTTTTTGATAATGGAACAATGACAATGTATGTCAATGGAAATGTGGTTGGAACTGGCCCCTCAAATCCAATTGCAATTTCGTCAACACCGCTTGTTATTGGCGATAGCCCCGGTTATCCGGGAAGAGTATTTCAGGGATATATTGATGAAGTAAGAGTATGGAATGTGGCACGCACCCAAGCGCAGATTCAGGCAAACGACACTGTAAATCTGCCAAACAATGAACCTGGTTTGGTTGCGTATTATAAGTTTAATCAAACTAGTGGCACCACCACAACTAACGAAATTACTGCAACCACAAATACTACCGGAACCCTTGTAAACTTTGGAACTAACGTTTGGGGGCCCGGATATTCCATTGGTGGAGATGATTTAAGTGCATATGCAATTCTATCACCCGATCGTATCACTTTCTATTCAGGTGCTTCGCGCGTTCGAGCTCGATTCAAAAACAATGGATCTTCTACAATAAGCAATTTCTCTGTCGGTTATCAGCTAAATGGAAACGCGCCTGTAACTGAAATAATAACGCAATCATTGGCACCTAATCAGGAAATAGACTATGCCTTTAATACTATTGTAGAAGGAATTTATCCCACAAATACATTAAAAGTATTCGCGCAGTTAAATGGTGATTTCAATCCGCTCAACGACACAACCAGCTATAACTACACGCAGCCTATTGGCCCCAATAACACCATCCCATTGTTTACTCAAGTTCGACACGATTTTGGTGCTAATGGACAATCGCATAATGCCATTGTGCCTTTGCCTGATGAAAACACAAAATATAGTCAGATTTTAATGAACATCAGCCTTGCCTGCCCTGCTGGTGGTTGCGATCCCTGGGATCAACCAGCTAAAATATCATTAAATAAAAATGGTCAAACATACGAACTGGCCAGGTACATTACTCCCTATCAAATAGCCTGCGGACCGTGGACAGTTGATGTTACCAGTTTCAAATCTATGCTTACTGGCGCTTGCAATTTCGAATCCTACATTCAAGTTTGGGGACCCAAAGGTTGGTTGTTAACAGCTTCACTCACCTATGTTGAAGCACCTACTATTTACCCGTATCAAAAAATTACCAGGCTTTGGGAAAACGATAATTGGGTGTATGGCGATCCGGGAATTTCATACGACTTGCCTATGCAAACGGTAACTACCAATGCGCAAACGCAAGAGTTAGAATTTCGAATGACTAATACCGGACATGGACAAGCTAACACAGATAATGCAGCTGAGTTTTCGCACAAATACCACAATGTAATTGCCAATGGCTCCAATGTTGCTACACATGATTTATGGAAAGCGAATTGTGCACAAAACACTTGTGCCAATCAACAAGGTACATGGCTTTACTCACGTGCGGGTTGGTGTCCCGGCCAGGAAGTGCAACCCTTTATGGTAAACTTAACTCCTCAACTAACTTCCGGCACCGACATCACAGTGGACTATGTGCTGCAACCTTATACTAATTTACTCAACACCGGTTATAATGGAGGCAGCCATACAGAACCACACTACAAGATACATGCATTTTTAGTGGAGAAATCAAGTGTGTATATTAATGACAGTTCTTACACAAATGGTGCAGCAACACAAATTACTTCCCCACTAACCAATGCAAATCTTAGTGCAGTAACTCCAGTTAGCGTAATGATTCGAAATACAGGGACAACCACTATTACTCAACCTGATTTGTATTATTTTATTGATGGTGTTCAAATGGCTCATGAAACACCTGCAATTACATTAAATGCAGGCGATAGTGTTGATTACATATTTGCAACGCTTGCAAACTTCACTGCAGGAAATCCATATCGCATAGCAGCTTTGATTGCAGCTAATGGCGATCAGGCAAGCAGCGATGATGTTGCATCAGTTATTATCAACACAGCAATTGGTGTGAATGAGATAAATAGAGTTGATCAATCAATATCATTATTTCCTAACCCATCAAATGGTGAGTTTACATTAGTAACAAAAGGAATAAATGAAAACGCAAATCTTTTTATTTACGATATAGTGGGTAAAAACATTTTCAACGCTTCTATTGCAAAAGATCAGCTAGTGAAAGGTTTTAAACTAACACAACATTTTGAGGCCGGTACTTATGTGGTACAACTGCAAACAACAAATGAAGTTTTTTATCAAAAGCTAATAATTGAAAAAGGTTGGTAAAAAAAAATCAATTTTTTCTTTAAAAAGTAGTTCGATAGCATCAAGATTCTTTAAAAGGACAATACAATTATTGTTGCAAGTATTAAAAAACAGACTTCTGATTTTTTCCAACAAGCAATTTATTTCGCTTTGAGAACACTCGCAAAAACTAAATCCTCATTGTTTGCTAGTTTTTGAATCCCTAAAAACATCACCGTAAGGCTGATCATAATAAACACATGTGCAATATCATTATAATTGAAATAAGCACTTAATGAATATTTAGTTGTATGTACAATAGCGGTAATAAATGAAATTAGAATTCCCATACTTATCATGATACAATTATCGATTTTTTTCTTCTCAAGCAGGTGTATGATCATTATTGGAATAAACCCAATTGCATTCTCAATAATTGTAACATAATATTGTTGAACAGCAATAAGAGTAACGAAATACAGAAAGAGCTGAATTTTAAAACTAAGTTTCCAGGCATTATAATTTACCGAATCTCTAAGCACCGAAAGTAACATTGCTTGCTGTGCAAAAAACAATGCCGCTCCATTCATCAATTGCATGGTTATCCATATCGTTTTGTATAGAACACCAGTATGCATCTCAAAAAATGCATGCGAACATCCACCTATAAAAGACGATAATGAAATAAAAAGAAAAAATAATCGCCAGTTCTTTAGTGCCTCGCTATTGGCTATTAAATTTTTAAAGAAAGTAAATGCTATCATGGCAATGATGAAATCTGTTAGTACCGTTACTGGTTCATGTATGAAAATATTGCCAATATGAATGGTTGTGTCTATCATAATTTAGTTATAGTAATTTCTCCCATGTTCTTGAAATATGATGAAGAAGAGCACCCTATTCATTAATTCATTTTTGGGTTTTAATGACATTTGTTTTCCAGTAACAAGAATAGTGTAAATTTTACTACTTCCGATTCATTCAAAAAGCATCGCAAAGATGACTTATCAATAATCTATCTTATTGGCATAAGTGGCGCTTTCAACCTACAGGATTTAGTCTCGATTTCGCTTTACAAAAATGTCTATATTTAATAATCTCATTATGATAATTAAATAAATTACTAAGACTATTACTACAACATGTTGCTTATCTAGAATGATATTTTTATTCGCTTTAATAGAGTTTATTACTCCATCAAAATCTTAATATCACTAATCATTTTATTAATTGATAAAGAGTCGGTACCATCATAATAACCTCTTATGTGCATTGACTGATCCAACAATGCAAAATTTTGGGTGTGCACAAAATCGTCCTCACCTCCATCACCCTCTGTAGCGCTTACAAAAAAAGCATTTCTAGCTAGGTCGTAAATCAGTTTTTTGTCACCTGTTAAGAAATACCATTTACCCGCATTCGCATTTTTGTTCTTAGCATACTCTGCTAAAATCTCGGGAGTGTCATAATCAGGGTCTACTGTATAAGAAACAAAACAAATGGACGAATCATTATAATATTGTTGATATACTCTTTGCATTTGAGTTGTCATCACAGGGCAAATGGTATGGCAAGTTGTAAAGAAAAAATCCGCAACAACTATTTTTCCCTTTATTGAATCTTTAGTGATAGTTAGTCCACGTTGATCGGTAAGCGAAAAATCCTTGATTATATGTTGCATACTATTTTCGCTATCACCACCATAGTAAGGCAATGTTACCTTTGGCTTAATCATATAATAACCAATACATACGGCCACCATAAAAATAACAACCAAACTAATTATTAAATATATTCTAGATTTCATTTTATTAATAAGCAAAGATAATTCTCAAATACACGTATAAAAAAGGGCGTTATTTATCAAAATAACGCCCTTTGGATGAAAGAAATTTCTATTAACTATTCACCAATTTTTTACCTCTTTCTTTAAGAGGCTCAGGTGAAGGTGTTTTATCTAAATCCACTACAATAGGTGTAGCAATACAAATTGATGAATAAGTACCAATTACAATTCCGATTAAGAGAGCAAAAGAGAATCCACGAATTACATCACCACCAAAAATAAATATGGTAAGTAACACAAAGAAAATGGTAAGTGAAGTATTGATTGTTCGACTTAAAGTTGCATTCAATGCTTTATTAATTACCGTTTTGTGATCCATATTGGGATGATCGTTTAAGTATTCACGAACACGGTCAAATACCACCACAGTATCAGTCATTGAGTAACCCATTACTGTAAGTAAAGCTGCAATAAAATCTTGATTAATTTCCAATGTAAATGGTAATATACCATTACATATTGAGTAAAATGAAAGTACCACTAATACATCGTGAAATAATGCAACAGTAGCACCTAATCCATATTGCCATTTTCGGAAACGAATTAAGATGTAAAAGAACATAAGCGCACAGCCAAATAATACGCTCCAAATTGCACTTTGACGAACGTCATCAGCAATAGTTGGACCTACTTTTTGAGAAGTAATGATCTTGGTTTTAAATTGTTCGAGGCTTGTGCTTGGGAAAAATTTTTGCAAACCTGCATACATCTGACCTGAAACTTTTAATTCTGCTTCAGCACTTGCTTCGTTAATTAAGTAAACTGTAGTAATCTTATAACGATTATTGCCACCAAACGTTTTCACATCAGGAGCATGACCTAAAGTTGGAGCTAAGGCTTCGCGAATTTCTTCAGTCGAATGGGATTCGTTGAACTGAATAACATATGTTCTACCACCTTCAAAATCAACGCCAAAATTGAAACCTTTGGTTGCAATTGAAATGATACCACCAACAATGATGATACTTGAAATAATGTAATATGATTTACGTCTGCCAACAAAGTTGATATTCACATTTTTAAATGCTCCTTTTGAGAAACCATTCCAAAACTTGATCGACTTATTATTATCTAGTCTCCATTCGAAAATCAAACGAGATATAAATAGAGCGCTGAATAATGAACAAAGTATACCAATAATTAATGTTGTTGCAAATCCTTGAACCGGTCCGCTTCCGAATGAATAAAGTATGATACCTAATAAAAGAGTAGTAACGTTAGAGTCAATAATGGAAGGCAATGCATGCTTAAAACCATCAGAAATAGCAAGCCTAATTCCTTTACCTGCTGCCAACTCCTCCCTAATACGCTCAAATATCAGGATATTCGCATCAACAGACATACCAATAATTAATACTATACCAGCTATACCAGGCAAGGTCAATACTGCACCTAGTGATGCGAGAACACCCATGATAAAAAATACGTTGCAAAAGAGTGCTATATCTGCTACAAAACCAGCGTTGTTATAATACACAACCATATAAATCAAAACAATCAGCAAAGCAATAATAAAAGAAAGCAGACCATTTTGAATTGCCTCATCACCTAAAGAGGGGCCAACAACTGCTTCTTCAACAATTCTTGCCGGAGCAGGTAATTTACCAGCTTTTAAAATATTTGCTAAATCCTTTGCTTCGTTGATTTCAAAATTACCGGTAATAGATGAATTTCCATTAGGTATTTCTCCCATAACGTTAGGATATGAGTACACCATGTCGTCCAATACAATAGCAATCGCTTTTCCAACATTTTCTCCAGTAAGGCGTTTCCAGGTTTTTGCTCCATCAGCATTCATTCGCATACTGATTTCCGGTGAATTCTTGAATTGTCCAAAATCCTGACGAGCATCTGCAATTGCAGCACCATCAAGTGGTGCTTGCCCATCGCGACTGGTAACTTTTATTGCCACGAGTTCCAGTAATTCGCTTTCTTTTACACGAGGTTTTGCAGCCCAAAGTAGTCTTAGATTGCGAGGCAACATTGATTTCACATCTGGTCTTGCAAGTATTGCATTAACTTTAGCTGTGTCTTTAAATAATGAGTATCCTGCAATGGCTTGTTTATCAACGGCTGCTTTATCTTCCTGTGTTCTAACTTGAAAATCGGCTGGTAACAATGCTGCAAATAACGGATTCTCAAGGCTGAACTCTTCAAAAGTTTTTTGCTTGGTAGTATCATTTTTAGCAGTTGTATCCTTGCCCATTTCACCAAGTAATTTACTTTTCTTAGTAGTGTCGTTAACTTGAGCTAATGAATCATTAATAACCTTGGTTGTATCAACTGCAGCTAAAGTGCTTGAATCGCCTTTTAAAGTTTTTCCTGGGGTTTCTATTTTAGCTTCAGCCGCCAGTTTCTTGTTAACTTCTACTAATGCTGGCGCTAATTCTCCAAAAGTGTAGGTTTCCCAAAATTCGAGTTTAGCTGTTCCTTGTAGCAGTTTACGAACGCGATCTGGTTCTTTCACACCTGGTAATTCTACTAAAATACGGCCTGAACCCAATTGCTGAATATTTGGTTGTGAAACCCCAAACTTATCAATACGAGTACGAAGAATATTGAAAGAACGGCTAATGGCTGCATCAGATTCAGCACGAATCACTTTAATAACTTCATCGTTGGTTGAATTAAAATTGATACGATCTTGTAAATCTACAGTGTTGAATATGGCAGCAAGCTTTGCATTAGTATCAACCTTTTTAAATGCACGACCAAAAAGTGTAACAAAATCATCCTGACTGCTTTTTTGCATTTCCTGTGCTTCAGCAATAGCTTTGTTAAAAGTCGGGTCAGTACTAAAGTTAGCCATAGAACGAATAAGATCCACAACACTAACTTCAAGTGTAACGTTCATACCTCCTTTTAAATCAAGACCTAAGTTGAGTTCACGCTCTTTACATTCCTGATAGGTATAGTCTTTAAAACCAATGTTATAAACACCTTTTGAGGAAATTGAGTCTAGATATGCTTTTTGCTTTTTCTCGTCTCCCTTTGCATACTCATGGGCGTTATTTTCAACATGACGAGTGATAAATGTAAACGAAAGCTGGTATAAACAAACTAACGCTAATACTATAGCTAACGCTTTAATGGCTCCTTTACTTTGCATTGATTTTTGAGGTTATTTTTTAGAGGGTGCAAATATAGGAGAAATGAGTAATACTAAACAACATAAGTTGACTTGCGATAAATTTGAATAAAGGGTTTCTTTTAACTACCCACAGCCTGTGGGCAGGTTTTTTTTGCATAGGTAATAAACAGCCAAAGCATACCAACCACACATAAATCTGTAAATGATGTAACATTTTCACAGAATTGTGTAACAGTAATTTGCACATAATAATTTTAATTTGCCAAGTATAACCATAGCCGTTACTTATAAATAAAGGAGGCATTGTATAATCTAAAAAATCCTACATTTGAATTTCAATAACCGAAGCTTTGTTGAAAGTCTTATCATTAAGTCATTAGTTTTTAATTAACCTTAAAAAAACAAAAAAATGAAAGATCAATCTATCAAATTAACAAATCAATTACAACATCACAACACCTCAACATCACAATACTTTAATTGCAAAGCGTTTAAATTACTTATTATCGTAATGATGTTGGCAACGGTAAAAATGGAAGCACAGTTTACTGGTTCTACAGTATTTAAAGATACTGCAGCTACGGTAAATGCCAACACTGCACGCTACACCGGCAACGATGCCTTGCAAGATGGCTCGGATATTTACCGTGTTAGTTGCTGGGACCAAGGCAGCAGTGCCGTAGGCATGGCATGGCGCGTGCATTATGGTGCAGGTGATTATACCGGAAAAATTACTTTTACCAGTTCACTCAGCACATCACCATCTGATATTTGCCTTATAAACGACCGTGGCACCATTTACGCCATAGCCACTTATTATGGTGCTACCGATTATTTTTGGGAAGTATTTAGTTGGAACACTTCCACCAAGGTATTTAATTGGGTTAGCAACTCGCCCTTTGCCAGTGGCAGCTATGGCAACACATTGCATATTGATGCCGATGAAAAGAGCAATTTTTGTATTGTATGGGACGATGCAAGTGGCACTAGTGGCAATATGTATGCAGTAACCGGCACACCATCGGCCTTGTATAATTCGGGTACACCGGTAACGCTGGTAAATAAAGGCAAAATGCCCGATGTGGCCATTTTTAACGATGCCAATAATGAAACAGTACATATTACTTATATTGAAGATGGTGGCGATTTGTATGTAGATGATTATACATTTAGCGGATTGTCTGCCGGTAGCACAGCCAGCCGTACAAATCCTCTGTTTGATCCAACTACTTTAGGTTATGATTACCCCCGCATAGCCTGCCCCAACAGCAGTGGCGATTATAGAGATTGGACAGTGGTTGTACAGGAGGTAGATGCGCCAAATGCATTATGGTATATTGTAGGATTTAACGATAATGCAGGAACTGTAAGTAGTGCTATTATTTATAATGATGGAACATCAGGTAATTCTCCATTTCCAACACTAACTTACCAAAATTCATTTCCGGTAGTTACTTATGATGATAATTACCCTAGTGATGGTATTTGGGTGGGGTGGACTTTAGATTGGACGGGTGGTGCAGCAGGTGGCACAGGCCAACCAACAGCAGCAGCGGTTTTGCCAATTGTATTAAAATGCGATAATGTAGGGATGTCTGTGCCAGTAAGTGGAACTACAACCTATTGGGAAGTGCCCGATGCTGCTAGTTTAGTAACAGCAGATAGTGTGGCTTTTTTA